>CAYPZU010000141.1:0-2550 GCA_964415395.1 uncultured bacterium | reverse complement strand
ATCCAGCTTCAGGCGTATCCTCAGAAGAAGAAAGGAAGGGAAACGAATCTTTCCAGTTGAGGTAGATTGTGTTGATTTCAGGGCTTTTCAACAGAGTTTTTTGCTACCGTTCGAGGCGAGGCTTCCTCCGCGAGACCGCTGGCCGAACTCTACGCCAACAATATCCACCTAAATCCCGGCTACAAGACAAAAGCCTGTAAATACCGGGACAGTTTTAAAAACAAGGCCGATTGCCCCTTCGCCCAGTCTAGGGAACTCATGCGAATCCTGGAAAAAACCGCGAAGGGCCCGCCCCGCGTCCGCTGAAATATCTTAAGCATTTAATAATTAGTTATTTAATTCACTTCGATTGCATTCGATTTTTTTCTCATTTTGGCTTATAATAGAGGCCAAAAAAAGATTAAAAGACCATGTCATCAACCATTCCTCCTATTGCCGCCAATACAGCCCTGCAAACATCCGCTCCTTTAGAGGCGACTTCCACCGAACAGCTGCATGAAACGGGAGCCTCATTCCACGGTCTCTGCCGCGCTGAGCAGCTCAAGTCTTACGGTTCTTTCGATGAGCGGGTTCTACCCGTTCCCGACGAAGAACTGATTGGGAACGCGCTCCGGCACTGGAAAATTGCTGAAAGAGTTTATTTTTTCGATCTGTTAGCTTTGGAAATTTTACAGGGTCTTGGTAATGCGCAACACGAATTAACCAATGAATTTATCGATTTATATCGGGAATGCATGGTATGCGCTGAATTTGAAAACCTGAAACTTGAGAAATTTTGTTTCGAGAATAACAAGCCTAAATTCGCAGCGTTTAAATCAAATATGCTCCGCGCTTTATTTAAATCGCTCGGATCAGACCGCTCGCCTGACCGGATCAATGAGATCAAGAGACTGGAACAAACTCTTGCGCTCCTTATAAAATACCTGGAAAATCCGCTTGCGAGAAAGCTCTTAACGAGCAGAAGCCTCTTCTTCTACTACGAACGGTCCCCAATCGGCGCTTTCAGCAAGGATCAGCAGGCTATTTATCTGAATTTTTTACGAGTCCTCAATCCCCGTGAACATCTCGAGCTTGATCCTGAAGCTTTCCTTAGCATTCCTCCCTCCCAATTCTACAGGCGGATCGCTGCCTCGAATGATCGGATTCATGCGGCCACCAGAGAAATAGCTCTTCGAGTCAAAGAACGAGGGGGACGGTGGAGTAAAGAAGATGCTATTAAAGTTGGATCTTTGAATTTATCCGTTCGCCGGATTGCTGGGCTGAAACAGCATTTTGAAGAAGAGTTTCTTCGCAAAAACAGAGCGCTCATCGAAAGCCGCGGAATGGAAAGTCTGAAGTTGTATTCCCATTTAAGATGCTTCTCTAAAGGGTTTGTCCAAGGTCCCTTTGATGAAATCCTGAAGAAAATCGAAGCCGCCTTAGGCCCCGATTTCGACGGCGTATTGGACAGGATTCTTGAAAAAGGAAAGCTCGATCCCTGGATGCGCGACCTTTCCTGTTTTGATCGGCTCCGCCCCATCATGTCCCTGGTCAAAAGAGAAATTAGATCGCTTCATGCCGAAGCCTCTGCCGGAAAATTCGGAGACCCGAGAGAAATCGATGCGGACTACAGAGACTGCTTTGATACTCTAAGCACCCTTTTTGTCGCTTTGCATGATATGGTCGCAACTCAAAACGCAAACTACGACCAACTGCAGGAGAGACAACTGCCGGAAGATCTCGTCTCCTGCGCTGTTTTAGCCCCATACGATAGCGGCAGCTCCCCAGCGGACACCCCTGCGCCTTCTCTCGAGGATCTCGATGAACCGGCTGCTGATAAAGATTTGCCCCCCTCCTCCCCCGCTCCGCAAAATCAGCAAGCTTCCGCCGCCTCAACCGCTCTCCTTCCTGCTGTGGATGTAGATTTGCCTCCTCCCTCCCCTGCTCCGAAGGACCAGCAAGCTTCCGCCGCCTCAACCGCTCTCCTTCCTACTACGGAGGAAACCCTCGAGATCGCTTCTCCGAGGCAAATGCAGGCCCCTCCTGCTTTCCGCCGCCAGATGAGCGATCCTTACGAAAGGAAGGAAAGAGGGCCTTCCCCTTCTTCTCTCAGCGAAATAAATATTCCCAAAACAGGCGCTAAACCGGGCAAAGTCGGCCAGTTTCTTCTTTCCCAGGGTTTCCACCTCTCATCTGTGACCGATCATCGCTATTACTGCCATTCCGGGATCAGAGTGAAGGTTTCTTCGCACGACACACTCTCTCCAGGAGTCCGCCAAGAGATCATCCGCGCTTTACAAAAGCTCTCTGAGATGGGCGCTCTCGAATAAGCATTCATTCCCTTTTATTAACCCTCGTGCCCGATCAGATTCCGCTGTCACTATCGGCGCCTAAACCATTGCCTCTAAAGGCATTCCGAGCTAAAGTCTTACGCATTTCGTCACTTCCGCATCGCAATAATAAAGAAAACAGCAAATACCTAATTAACACAAAGCAAATGATAAATTTGCCTTAATAATATTAAATTAATGTAAAATATATCGAATAAAAAAACGAGGTGTTTCGTGTCTA
>CAYPZU010000140.1:0-2590 GCA_964415395.1 uncultured bacterium | reverse complement strand
GGGAGCAGCTCAAAGGGGAGCATGCAGGAATGGTTGGCGATGTCTTCGGCCTGGTCGGCTAAAGAATCCTGAATCGATAGAATCTCGAGGAGAGCCCCCCGATCGACGGGGAGGAACAGGCTTCTCGGCAAATGGTTGCGGATGTCATTTTTCGTCAAATCCGCTTCATGTTCAAGCTGGCAGATTTTCGCGGCGATTTTTTGGATCGAGCCGGCGTCCTGCGTCAGGAGCGCCTCAAAAAGGCCGGGCAGCTCGCCGACGCAGCAGGCGACCTTTTCCATGTGCGTCTGAAGCGGGGCGAAAGGAGACTTTCCAAAGAGTTTAGCTATTGTCAACATAAGGCAATTCTACGTAAGTTAAATGAAAAAAGCAAAAATGTTTTGCGTCATTTTTCTGCTCGTTCCCGCATTCCTTTTCTCGCTGCCGGAAGGAGGCGTCATTATACAGGGAAGCGCCGCTTTTTCAAAGCCCTCGCAGGCGGAATTGGAAATCGCCGCTTCCGACCAGGCCGTTCTCGACTGGGATTCCTTCTCGATCGGGGCAGGGGAGAAGGCCCGTTTTATCCTCCCTCATGACAGGGCCTCTGTGATCAATCGCGTCGTTGGTTCTGAAGCGTCTCTCATTCAGGGGGTTCTGGAATCGGATGGGAGGGTGTTCCTCCTTAACCCGAATGGACTTCTGATCGGGAAAAAGGGAGTTGTCGATACAGCGTCCTTCGTCGCCTCTACTCTGCCTCTGGCTCCCTGGGGGGAAGGGAGGGGTGGGAGGGCGATAGGAAACGAGGGGAGGGTCTCTGCCCGCAAGGGAGATCTCTGCCTCATCGCCCCGGAAATCCGGAATGCCGGACAACTCCGGGCGCCGGAGGGGAGGGTGGCTCTTCTGGCGGGAACCGAGGCTTTCTGGTCGGAGGACGCTCAAAGTGTGTTCGGGAACGGAATTCTTTTTCAGACGGGACATGTCGAAGGGGGATCGGCCATTTGGTTTTCAAGTCCGGGAGGCTCTCTGCAGCTTGAAGGGGCGATTACCTCGAAGGGCGAAATGGCGGTCGAAGGGATGCGGATTGAAATTACGGGTCCTCTCGTTCTGAACTCTCCCTCTTCTCTTTTATTCAACGCGGCAGCAGATTTTTCCATCGGATCGGTTTTAGGAAATTATGAGGCCGGAGATATAACGATTGAATCGGGAGGGGATGTTTTGATTCGTTCCACTCCTTTTTCCTCAGCGCAGATTTTCGCGCAGGGAGGCAACGTTTCTCTTGCAGCGCAGAATTTGACTGTTGAAAGCTGCGGAACGCCTGCTGAAATTCTCTCCTTGAATGGCGCGATCGCTCTTTTGCTCGACGGGAATCTTTCTCTCTCTGGAGGCCGTGAATGCTTTGCGGATGCTTCAGCGCGGCTGGTTGGGGAGAATATCCAGATTGCTGCGAAAGGGAATCTTTCGCTTGCGGGCGGCGCAGGGCCTCAATGCCTGGCGGAAATCTGCGCCGCTGGAATCGTCGAGGCCGCGATTGGAGGGAATCTGGAACTCGAAGGGGGAGAATGCGTGGATCGATCTTATGCCTGCATTTCGGCGGGCGAATGGATCCGCTTCGATGTGAAGGGATGCGCGAAGCTCATTTCCGGATTGGGAAGCTCGGTTCAAATGAGCGCCCGCTGCGGACCGCTCTTCCTCTCTGCCGGCGCGATTGAACTGCGGGGAAACGAGACGGCGGGGTCTGCGCGGATCAAAGGAAAAGAGTCGGTTTTTCTCGCCTCGCTCGAATCAATCGCAATCGAAAGGGGCGAAGTTTATTCGAAAGAGGGGGATCTTCGCTTGATAGCCGGCCAGGCGATCGAAGCGCGGATTTCGCGCTTCGCTTGCCTCAAAACTGCGAAATGGGAAGCCCCCCGTGTCGATCTGCGAGAGGGGATTTCTACTATTAATCCGTAGGCAAGTTGGGGCTGTGCGAAAAAAATCTTGTCGACAAATGCTTACAAAAAAAACTTGATCGGGTATGGTGTGTTCATTCGCTTCTGTGTACAAGAGGGATTATGAAAAGGAAATATCTGGTCGCTGTCTTTATCTCCTGCAGTTTGACTTTACAGTCGCAGGAATTGTCAGCTCCGAACGAAATCGAAATAGTAGAGGGATCTCTCGCCAGCGAGGAAGTGCCCGCCCTGGAGGGTCTCTCGGCCGTTCCTGCTGAAGAATTCGCTGCAGAGCCGCAGATGATGGAAACGGCAGCTCAGGTCGAATCCCAGGAAACAGCAGAATGCTGCCAGCCCTGTGAAAAAGAGTGCAAGCCTCCGATTCCCAGCGAATGTCCTTGTCCGCCAGCGCCAGTCTGCCAGCCGGCCTGTCCTCCAGAAGAGATGAAAGTGGTTATCCCTTGCCTCAAGGGCGTGCTGCTCCACTGTTCAAGTAAATCGGTCCGCGTCAGCGGCCTCGAGGACGTCGAAGGCGTCGAAGTCGAAAACGTCGACCTGCCGGGCAGCTCCAATTCCCTCTACAAATACCTCTCCGACTACTGGGCGCAGCCATTGACCAAGTGCGGCATCGTCGACATCAAGCGCAAAGTGATCCAATACTATCGGGAGCATAACCGCCCCGT
>CAYPZU010000139.1:0-2623 GCA_964415395.1 uncultured bacterium | reverse complement strand
GGTCAAAACGTCAATAAAGTAGAGACAAAAGTGATACTGAAGTTTGATGTACGGCTTTCAAACAAACTTACACCCGAAGAAAAAGAGATCATTGTGCAAAAGCTTGCGCAACACATTACACGTGATGGCATACTGATGCTCACAGCCCAGGAAAGCCGGTCTCAACTCGAAAACCGTCAGCGCGTCGTTGAAAAATTCAATGCCCTCTTAACAGGGGCCTTCAGGAAAAGAAAAATCCGGAAGGCAACGAAACCATCCCGCACGGCGAAATTGAAGCGTCTCCAGTCGAAGAAAGTACAGGGCGAAAAGAAAAAGTGGCGGCAAAAACCCTGAGTCTGCACACCCGCTGATTATATTTACCGGCTAAGAATGGCCCTACCCTATGCGACTTGGACAACTTGCCAGACAACTTGGCGTAACGACAGATAAGATCGTCAACTTCCTTGCTACCCGCGACATCACGGTTGAAAACAGTAACAATGCAAGGATTGATGATGGCTTTGCCGATCTGGTGGTCCAGCACTTTGCGCCGGGAAATGATGCCCTGAAAGAACAAATCGCGATCGTTCCTGATGCACCTGTCACCCCAGAAACAGAACCGAAATCCACAGAGGATGAGGAAGTGGGTGCAGAACCACTTCCCGATTTAATCAAGGCACCAAAAATTGAACTGCCTGGGCTTCGCGTTCTGGGTAAGATCGAACTGCCCGAGAAAAAGAAAGCCGAACCGCTGCAGGAAGCCGAACCGGTGAAGGAATCAATGCCAGTGCCGCCGCGCAGACCACAAAAGAATTATCCGGTTCGTGAAAGGAAAAACCCCATTACGCTGGCACGCGAACGGGAAGAGCAGGAAAAGAAAAGGAAACTTGCCGAACTTCGTGAGAAAGAAAAGCAGCGTAAGAAAGAGTTCTATGAAAAGCGTCTGAAGCCACAAGCGCCCACAAAGGCAGTACGAATAGTTAACGAGGAGTATGAGGAAATGGCTCCACTTGAACCCGAAAGACCAAAAACGGTGTGGGGCAGATTTATGCGTTGGCTGAATACCTGACTCCGTAGTCACTTCGGTTCTTGCTGGTTCAAGCATTCTGGACGATAACTTAACCATACCCACATGCCAGCCTACATTATTGTCGATGTAAACATTACGAATCCCCAACGGTATGAGGACTACAAGAAACTCACACCGGGATCACTTCTTCCCTTTGATGGGAAATTCATTGTGCGTGGTGGCACTGCAGAAACTCTTGAGGGTAATTGGCAGCCCGGCCGGATTGTTGTGCTTCAATTTCCCTCCATGGAAAAAGCCAAGGCTTGGTGGTCCTCGGAGGGCTACGCTCCTGCCAAAGCGCTCCGCCAGGCAACATCGATAACACGCATGATTATGGTTGATGGGGTTGCATAACCTGACTCCTGGGTAAATTCCGTGGTGAAGGGCGTGGCATTTTGATATATTCGCAAAACCCCATTCTATGAGCCTACGCACCTCTCTCGTTCAAGGCATCATTGCCGTTAGCCTTGTCACATGGATTGCGGGCTGCCAACCCGAAAAGAAGGAAGATGCGGCGGCGAAACGCCAAAGAATGATTGAACGGGCCAAGGCGCTCGAGCTAAAAACCGAATATGTCGCCCCTCCCGGAAACCCTCTGGAGCACCATGCGTCAGGATTTGCCAAGATTATGTGCTCCGCCGTATTCATCACGGGCCTCGAACCCGATTTTGCTGCAGAGAATGTTGGCTATTTCACCGCGCCGTACGATGAGCGTGCGAAGTTGGGCAAACCCGTTGTCGATTGGGAAAAGAAAACCGTAAGTGTGACTGTACCCGGTGGCGTCACCCGTACGGCCATCTATACCGTCGGTCAGGGTTGTATCACATTGCCCATGGGTGCTGATGGTCTTCAGTTCAAATCGAGGCAAATCCTGCCCGCCGTAACCGACAACACAGAAATTCCCTGGCCCATGGGCGACAAGGTTCCTGAAGATGATTTTCCGAAAGAAGTAGATGAAGTAAAAGTATTGGAAGCTGTCAACGCAGCCTTTGATCCTTTGGAAGGATTAACTGCTGCTTTTGTTGTTACCTGGAAAGGTAAGTTTCTCGCTGAACGTCACGCCGCCGGAATTACAGAAGACACTCCTCTCGAAAGCTGGTCCATGGGCAAGAGTCTCACGGCTACGCTGATGGGCATATTGATTCAACGTGGTGTGTACACACTGGATCAGCCTGCACCCATACCAGAATGGCAAGGCGAAGGTGATCCGCGGAGTAAGATTACCATTGCCAATATCCTGAATATGTCCAGCGGCATCCGAATACGTGCCCCACAAGATCCTGATTATGATGCTTCCCTTGGCTATCCCGATCATCTGTACCTATACACGGGAGGTGTAAACTCGTTCACCTATGCAGCCACGCGGCCGCAGCAATGGCCACCCAACACGGTGGGTCGCTACCGCAATACCGATCCCGTGCTCACCAACTACCTTATTCGTTTGGGTGTGGAGAAGTCGGGAGAAGACTACCACGCTTTTCCGCAGCGCGCACTTTTTGATTAGATCGGCATTCGGACGATGGTGATGGAAACCGATCCCTTTGGAAACTTCCTCACTCAAGGATATGAGTTTGC
>CAYPZU010000138.1:0-2770 GCA_964415395.1 uncultured bacterium | reverse complement strand
ATATCTGGGTGTAGCGCAGCTTGGCTAGCGCGTTTGCATGGGGTGCAAGAGGTCGGAGGTTCAAATCCTCTCACCCAGAATCAAAAGGCTGTCATTTCTGACAGCCTTTTTCTTTTTTAGGCTTTCGCCTGTTTCTTAACCCACGAATCTTTGAGCGTGACAATCCGATTGAAGACGAGCTTGCCCGGCTTCGAGTCTATCGGGTCGGCGAAGAAATAGCCTTGCCGCTCGAATTGGAACCGGTCGCCGGGATGGGCGTTCCGGAGGGATGGCTCGAGGCGGCAGTCGGTGAGCGTTTCGAGAGAGTTGGGGTTGATCTGCGAGAGGAAATCGTCCTGGCCTGAGTGAGGCTCGGAGAGAAGCCGGTCGTAGAGGCGCACTTCGGCGGTCAGGGAGTTGGAAGAGACCCAGTGGATGGTTCCTTTAACCTTGCGGCCGATCGGGGCGCCGCCGCTCTTGGTTTCCGGATCGTAGGTGCAATGGACGGCGCGAATTTCGCCTGTCGCGGGATCTTTGTCGACGTGCGTGCAAGTGATGCAGTAGGCGTAGCGGAGGCGCACTTCGCGGCCTGGCGCGAGGCGGAAGAAGTCTTTAGGCGGATCTTCCATGAAGTCGTCCCTCTCGATGTAGATTTCCCGGGTGAAGGGCACAGGGCGCGAGCCGGTTTTCGGGATGTCGTGCGGCCAGTAGGAGGCGTCGAGGAGTTCTTCCTGGTGCGGATAGTTGTCGATGATTACTTTAAGCGGGCGGAGCACGGCCATGACGCGGGGCGCCTTGGCGTTGAGGTCGTCGCGGAGGCAGAACTCGAATTGGGAGATTTCAACTGAGCTGTTGGCTTTGGCGATGCCGACGAGTTCGCAGAATTTCTTGATCGCCTCTGGCGTGCAGCCGCGGCGGCGGAGTCCGGCGATGGTGGGAAGGCGCGGGTCGTCCCAGCCGCTGACGATTTTTTTTTCCACGAGCTGGAGGAGTTTCCGCTTGCTCATGACGGTGTATTGGAGGTCGAGGCGGGCGAATTCGTATTGGTGCGGAAGGTAGGGGAAATGGCCTTCGATATTGTTGAGCACCCAGTCGTAGAGTTCACGGTTGTTTTCAAATTCGAGGGTGCAGATCGAATGGGTGATCCCTTCGATGGCGTCGGAAATCGGGTGGGCGTAGTCGTACATCGGGTAGATGCACCATTTGCCGCCGGTCCTGTAGTGGTGGGCGTGCCGGATCCGGTAGAGGAGCGGGTCGCGCATTTTCATGTTGGGAGAGGCCATGTCGATCCGGGCGCGGAGGACATATTTGCCGTCGGGGAATTCGCCAGCTTTCATCCTTTGGAAGAGATCGAGATGCTCTGAAACGGGGCGGCTGGCAAAGGGGCTGATGCGGCCGGGGGCGGTGACGGTGCCGCGGTATTCGCGGATCTCTTCTTCATTCAGTCCGCAGACGTAGGCTTTGCCCGCCTTGATCAGGCCGACGGCGTATTCAACCATTTTGTCGAAATAGTCGGAGGCGTGGAAAAGATTTTTGCCCCAGTCGAAACCGAGCCATTTGACGTCCTGTTCGATCGAGTCTTCGTATTTGACGTCTTCTTTCGTGGGATCGGTGTCGTCGAAGCGGAGGTGGCAGGCGCCTTTGAACTCTTCGGCGAGGCCGAAATTGAGGCAGATCGATTTGGCGTGGCCGATGTGGAGGAAGCCGTTCGGTTCCGGCGGGAAGCGGGTGACGACCTTGCCGCCGTGGCGGTTTTTCTCGATGTCTTCGTCGATGATGCGGCGGATGAAGTCCCGCCCTGCTGCCTTGTCGGATGTTTGGCTGTTTTCCATGTGTCCACCGTGATTAATGGAAACCAGTTTCACCGATCGAGGGTCAATTGCGCAAGGATTTCGACGTGGTTGGTGCCAGGGAATAGGAGATACCCTTCGGCGTAGGCAAAGGTCCATCCGGCCGAAAGGAGCTTTTCGGCGTCTCTTTGGAAACTTTCGAAGCCGCAGCTCACATAGATGAGGCGCGATCTTTTAAGGGCGCAGAGGCGGTCGAGGAGGGGGGCGTCGAGTCCCTTGCGGGGCGGGTCGGCGACGATGAGCTGGTCTTCTTCGATGAGGCCGAGGGCCTCGGCGGCGTCGAGGCAGTGATAATGAAGGTGGCTGGGGGCGCGGCTTTGCTCAAAAGAGAGGCGGGCGAACGGGTTGTTTTCGACGAGGTCGATCCGGGGCGCCTTGCGGGCCAGGGCGAGGCTGATCGCGCCGACGCCAGCGTAGAGTTCGAGGATTTTCTTTTCGGGGGCGGTCCACGAATCGATCGTGCGGAGCATCCGCTCGAAAAGGGGAAGGTGCGACTGGGAGAAGGCGCCCGGATGGAAAGCGACGGGGATTCCATTCAGGGTTTGATGGAGAAACGCTTCTCCTGCGATTTGCAGCCATGCATCGCCGAGAACGCGGTTGGACTCGGCGGGGTGGAAGTTAAGCCAAAGAGAGTGCCATAGATCGTGTTTGAGAAGATTCTGGCAGAAAGCGTCGATCTCGGGCGTCCGGCTGGCTGCGTTGAGAACGAGAACGAGCTGGATTTTTCCGGTTTCTCGGCAGGCGAAGAGCTGGATATAGCGGAGGAGTCCCGAAGGAGGCGTCTCGCGGTAGAGAGAGATGCCGCTCGCTTCGATTTCTTTTTTGACGAGCGCGGCGCCCTGATTAATGGAAGGATGGTGTACCTTGCAATGGGGGATCGAGACGACTTCGTGGGAGTGTTTGCGGAAGAGGCCGATCTCCGGGCCGGGGCGGACGGCGAG
>CAYPZU010000137.1:0-2773 GCA_964415395.1 uncultured bacterium | reverse complement strand
CCTGCTCGACGGTGAGATCGTTGACGCTAATCGGGCGGGGGTCCTCGACGACCTTGTACGTCTTGACCATCGGGATCAGGGCAGGTAGAGGACGGAGAACTTGACGTCGATGTGGCTCGCCACCGCGTACAGGTTCCCGTCGGACTGGCGCCAGCCGTCGGTCAGGAACGGGCCCAGCGCGGCGATCGCTCCGGCAGCCAGCGAGTACGTCGTGATGTCGCCCGACCGACCCATGGAGTCGGCCGCGGACGTGACCGTGATGGTCTGGGCGCCGGCGTTCGTGTTGCGGGCGAGCAGGATGGTCTTGCCCGGGATGAGCGCCACCTGGACGCCATCGGACGCCGTGCCAGGCGCGTACTCGGTGACAGCCAGGCTGCCCGCCGAGGGCTGGAGCGACGGGTAGGACCCCGGCAGGGTCTTCCCGGTGATCGTGGTGCGTGCCATGGTTCAGTCCTCCTGGAAGACGTTCCGCGCGGAAGGTCAGCTGACGGTGATGTCGCCGGTGGTGACGATCAGCTCGAGGTCGGCCTCGACCGCCTGGCCGTGCTCGATCGGCCCGAACGGGATCCGGCCGTACTTCACGGTCGCGCGGATGGCCTTGTTCACGGCGCCGCGCGGCTTGCACTCGAAGGAGCCCTCGACGTCCACGTAGGGCAGGAGCGTGTCGTACAGGTCGGTCGACCACAGCAGCCCGAGGGTGATGCTGTCGGTCGCCGCCCCGAAGTCCTGGGCCTTCGGGGCGGCGAACGTGCGCTTGTCGACGATCTCCCGCTCGGTGGTCGGTTCCACCGTCTTGACGTGGTCGCTGATGTCGACCACCACGCCCGAGAACGTGAACTTGGCGGTGGGGTCCTTGCAGATGATCGGTCCGGCCATGACAGCCTCCTCGAGCTACGGGGTCGGGATGGGACGGGGAGCGGTCACGCGGTCACCTCGACGTCGTACCGCACGGCGGCGTGAGGGACCTTGCCGAGGAGCAGCCGCTCCACGGAGCCGCGGGAGACATTCACGAACGCGACGACGTCGGACAGGTCGGCCTCGATCGCGTCCCGGACAGCGACGGCGCCCTCGCCGAGCAGCTGGTCGACGACGTCCATCGTCTCCTCGGCGTCGGCGATCCCGGCGACGATGAGCACGGTGAACGTGGCCTTGTCGTGGGTCCGCTGGAAGGCGCCGGCGGAGCCGAGGGTGAACTCGCGGGGGTAGCCCACCACGGCCTGCCCGACGTCGGGGCCCTCCATCGGGTACGGCCACGCCTTGGTGACCACCGCGTTGTCCTCGAGCGCGTGCGCGATGGCGAGCATGGTCGTCTTCGCCGAGAGAACGCCCATCAGCGCGTCCCCACGAAACCGCTGGAGACGCGCACGGAGCTCACGCCGCCGCCCTTGCCGGCCCGTGGGGCGATGCGGAAGCCGGCGAGGTAGTGCAGCGCCATCGGGCTGATGATCGAGGGGCCGTTGGCCGGATCCACGCCGTAGGACGCGTCCGGGTCGGTCTCGCCCTGGCGCGCCCGGTGGGCGTTCATGGCGGCCAGCACGTCCCGGTTCTTGAGCACGTAGATGGCCTGCTGGTAGGTGGCCAGCACGACCTTGCGGGGGATGAACGCGTCGCCCGCCGCGTCGACGTCGACGTCCGCGCGGGGGAAGACGAGCGCCTGGTCACCGTCGAACGGCGGCCAGCCCGTGGCGACGTAGCTGTCCACCTCGCGGGTCGCGCGTCGGAGCGCCTGCTCCTTGAGCGCGAGCTCCGCCCGGCGCCAGGTGTCCGCCTCGGGGCCCAGGTCGTCCCCGGCAAGCGCGTCCGCGGCAGCCACGGTGAGGTAGCTGTCGGCGTCCGGGTCGGCCGGGGTGGCGACGATGGCCATGGTCAGGGGATCGCCACGGCGGCGAGGCTGTAGGTCCAGGAGCCGGTCGAGGAGTGCGTCACGACCGCGCGCCAGGTGGCCGGCAGCACGCCGGACTTCGCGATGGTGCCATCGGTGCCGGCCGCCACGCCCACGTGGTCCGCGGCCAGCACGCCCGGGTAGAGCACCGCCGCCTTCGTGCGCGTCGGCGCCTCGCTGGCGGAGGTGTACATGGTGCCGAAGCTGGCGATGTCGAAGTAGTTGCCCGACACCGGGTCCTTGCCCTGGATCTTGAGCGCCAGGGTCTCGGCTGCCGCCTCAGAGGTCACGTTCAGCACGAGCATGACCCCGCGCCCGGTCGCGGTCTGGTCAGAGCTGTTCGCCGTGGCGGTCCGGGCGGCGCTCTCCAGGAGCGTCGCCGCTGCCGGCTCGGCGGCCGTGACGAGACGGGTGAGCGCCTCGTCACGGCTGACCGGTGCGGTCATGGCTCAGACCCGGGGGAGGCGCATGCAGGTGATCTGGGCGGAGATCGTGCCGGACGCCGGCGTGATCTTGACGCCCAGGCTGCCGTCGTCCTGGGCGAACCGCGCGCTCTCGAACGGGCCGAAGTACTTGCCGACGCCGAACGCGACCGACTCGCTGAGGTTGCCCAGGGCGGCGCGCTGGGCGGGCGGGTTGTCGCCGGCGAGGATCTCGACCGTCATCGCCGTGTCGTTGTCGGTGTTCTTGATGTAGAGGATGGTCGTGTCCATGTCGCCGTCCAGGTCGGCGTAGATGGTCACGGCGCTGGTGCCGGTGTCGAGCGCATCCGGCGTGGGGGTCGCGGTGGGCGTGAGCGCCACCAGCTCGTTGACGGTGATGGCCGCAGCGTTCGACATGGGTCAGTCCTCCTGCTCGGCGTCGTCGCCGGCGTCATCGGTGGGCTCGGTG
>CAYPZU010000136.1:0-3073 GCA_964415395.1 uncultured bacterium | reverse complement strand
AGATAGCAGTAAAACCGGGAAGCGTAAGGGAAATAGGAAAGAAGGGGCAATAAAACGAACGAGACGACCGCACTGAAAAAGCCCTCGCCGTAGAGAAGCAGGAGCGATTTGGCTCCATAGACCTTCTCGATCCGCCTTTGGCCCGTCTTCCGCTCGATGTAAGTGATTTCCATGTGGGAAAACTTACAGGCTAGGTATAGATTTTTTCAATGCCTTTGCTCTCGCCCCTCAGAAGAGAGTAAAGGCAAAGGTCGAGATGCCGCCCCCGATGGAACAGGGCGGAGCGCAAAATTCCTTCGAACTGGAATCCGCTTTTCTGGGCGATCCGAAGCGCCGCCTTGCTATAGTCCGGAATCGCGATTTGAAGACGCTCAACTCTCTGCGTAGCAAAGAGATACGAGCAAAAGAGAGGGAGAGCCTCGCTCATGATCCCCCGGCCCCTGTCCTCGCGCCGGAAAAGATAGAAGGAGAGATCGGTTCCGAAGCGGGAAGCCTCGTACCAGATGGCGCCTGCGAGGGTTCCGTCCGGATGGGTGATGAGAGCCGTCCCCTTCCCTTCGTCCCAAAAGCCCGTTTCAGCGTATTCCTTGCGGAAACGCATCTCGGAGAGGAGGGAGCTGGGGAGATACTCTCCCTTGAGCCTAATCGAGTCGAGAGCCTCAAAGAGAGCCGGCAAATCGGCTTCTTTCACGGTTCTCAAAAAAATACGGGGGCTTTCAATCATAAAAAAGGAGAATAACAGCAGCGACTTTATTCCGGAATTATTATAAATTTTTATTATTTAATTTAAAATTTTAGGTTAAAATTTAAACCTTGTGTGAAAAGCGTTTCCCTATTAAAATTTTGTCAAAAGGTATTAGGCTCATGTTTGGACTGCTCAAGAAACTCTTTGGAACTCATCAATCGCGCCTCCTAAAAAAATACTGGAAACTCGTCCCCCAGATCAATGAATGGGAAGTCCGTTTCCAATCGCTTTCCGACGACGAAATCCGCCACAAGACGATCGAATTCAAGGAAAGAGTTGCCAAGGGAGAGCCTCTTGAATCTCTCATCCCCGAAGCGTTCGCCGCAGTCAAAAACGTCTGCCGCAGGCTCTGCGGCTCCGACGTCCACGTTTCCGGCTACGAACAGAAATGGGACATGGTCCCTTACGACGTGCAGCTCGTCGGCGCGATCGCCATGTTCCACGGCTCGATCGCCGAAATGCAAACCGGCGAAGGAAAAACGCTCACCGCCTCTCTGCCCCTTTACCTCCACGCGATTACAGGCAAGCCAGTCCACCTCGTCACGGTGAACGACTACCTCGCCAAACGGGACTGCGAGTGGATCGGCTCCATTTTCCGCAAACTCGGCCTCACCGTCGCCTATCTCACCAACGACGTTCCCCCGCACAAGCGAAAAGAAGTCTACGCCTCCGACATCGTCTACGGCACCTCCTCCGAATTCGGCTTCGACTATCTCCGCGACAACTCGATGGCGATGCACAAAAACGAACAGGTGCAGCGCGGCCACTATTTTGCGATGGTCGACGAAATCGACTCGATCCTCATCGACGAAGCGAGAACGCCCCTGATCATCTCGGGGCCCGTCCATGAGAGCCGCCAAATGTACGACGAGCTGAAAGAGGGCGTCGCCCACCTCGTCCGCGTCCAACGCGACTATTGCAACCGCGTCGCCACCGAAGCGCGCCGCATCCTCGAGCAGCTCGGCCTTTTCGAAGAGACCGAAACGCCTCGCAAACTGACGAAAGACGAAAAAGAAAAAGAGTCCGAAGCCTATAAAAAACTGTGGCTCGTCAGCAAGGGAACGCCCCGCAACAAGGTTCTCAAGCGGATCAAAGAACATCCCGACATGCGCGCCGAAATCGACAAGTGGGAAACCTATTTCTTCGGCGAGGCGAACAAGGAAGAGAAATTCGAGACTCTCGCCGACCTCTACATGATCGTCGACGAGCGGAACAACGAATACGAACTCACCGACAAAGGGATCAGCGCCTGGAGCGAATACAAAGAAGGCGTAGGCGCCGATGACTTCGTCATGTTCGACCTCGGCCACGAATACGCTTCCATCGACCAGGACGCCTCCCTCTCCGAGCAGGAGAAAATGCAGGCGAAGATCTCGCTGCGCGAAAAAGACGCCCAAAGAAAAGAGCGGGCCCACAACCTCCGCCAGATGCTCCGCGGCCACCTGCTCATGGAAAAGGACATCGACTACATCGTCCAGGATCAGAAGATCGTCATCATCGACGAAAACACAGGCCGTCCGCAGCCAGGCCGCCGTTTCTCCGACGGACTCCACCAGGCGATCGAAGCCAAAGAAGACGTCGCGATCCAGGGCGAAACGCAGACCTACGCCACCATCACGCTCCAAAACTACTTCCGCATGTACCAGAAACTCTCGGGCATGACCGGAACCGCGATGACCGAGGCGAACGAATTCAAAGAGATCTACAAGCTCGAAGTCCTCGAAATCCCCACCTACCGCTCCACGCAGCGGAAAGATTTCGACGACGAGATCTACATGACCGAGCGGGAAAAATACAACGCGATCCTCAAAGAGATCAAAGAGTGCCACGAAAAAGGGCGCCCCATCCTGATCGGAACCGAATCGGTCGAAGTCTCCGAAAAACTCTCCCGGATCCTCCGCCAGAACCGCCTCGAGCACACGATCCTCAACGCGAAAAACCACGCCCATGAAGCCGAGATCATCGCCGACGCGGGCAAAAAAGCAGCCATCACGCTCGCCACCAACATGGCGGGACGCGGCACCGACATCAAGCTCAAAGAAGGCGTGAAAGAAGTCGGCGGACTCCACGTCATCGGCACAACGCGCCACCAGTCGCGCCGGATCGACCGGCAGCTCCGCGGCCGTTCAGGACGCCTCGGCGACCCCGGCTCCTCGAAATTCTTCGTCTCCTTCGAAGACTCGCTCATGCGCCTCTTCTCCTCGCCCCGGATGACCGCGCTCCTGCAGCGGTTCCGCCCGCCTGAAGGAGAACCCATCTCGGCCAAAGTCCTCAACAAGTCGATCGAAACCGCCCAAAAGCGGGTCGAGCAGCGCAACTACACCATCC
>CAYPZU010000135.1:0-3087 GCA_964415395.1 uncultured bacterium | reverse complement strand
TCGAGGCGGCAGGCCAATCCTACCGCAACTTTCTGATTACGAAATACCTCCCTCTCGATGAGCTCCGCAGCACGCTTATCGAGCTGGTCCACGAACCCTCGGGCGCCCGCGTCCTCCACATCGGCAACGACGATCCGGAAAGTCTCTTCTGCCTCTCCTTCCAAACCTTCCCCTCCAGCTCGAACGGCGTCGCCCACATTCTCGAGCACACCGCCCTCTGCGGCTCCAAAAAGTTTCCGGTCAAAGACCCTTTCTTCGCGATGACCCGCCGGAGCCTCAATACCTACATGAACGCCCTCACAGGCCAGGATTTCACTTGCTATCCGGCCAGCTCCCAAGTGGAGAAAGACTTCTACAACCTTCTGGAAGTCTATCTCGACGCCGTTTTCCACCCGGAACTCAAAAAAACAAGCTTTCTCCAAGAAGGGCACCGGCTCGAATTCGCCGATCCGAAAAATCTGAAAGGCCCCCTTCAGTACCAGGGGATCGTCTACAATGAAATGAAAGGAGCGATGAGTTCGGTCGAGTCGCGCCTCTGGGAAGCGATGTCCCAGGCTCTCACTCCCGACCTTCCCTACAGGCATAATTCAGGAGGCGACCCCAAAGATATTCCCTCCCTCTCCTATGAGGAACTCGTCGAATTCCACCGCAATTTCTACCACCCCTCCCGCTGCCTCTTCTTTTTCTACGGCAGCCTTCCTCTTGCAAAACACCTCGACTTCATCGAAAAACATTCGTTGCGGCACACCGCGAAAATTCCGCTTCTCCCTCCCCTCCCCCGCCAAACCCGCTATACCTCCCCTATTTCCGCAGTCGACCGCTATCCGATCGGAAAAAATGAAACCGTCGACAAGAAAACCATGATCGCCTTCGCCTGGCTCACGGCGCCTATCTCCGAGCAGTCTGAGCTTCTCGCCCTTTCTCTTCTCGACAGCATCCTGACCGACACCGACGCCTCCCCGCTCAAGCTCGCCCTCCTTAAATCAGGCTTCTGCACCCAGGTCGATTCTTCCATGGACGTCGAAATGAGCGAAGTTCCCTGGGCGATCGTCTGCAAAGGATGTGATGAGAAAGACTCCGCGGCGCTGAAAAAAGTCCTCTTCGATACTCTCGAGACCCTCGCCTCGAAACCGTTCGAGCGGGAACAGATCGAAGCCTCTCTGCATCAGCTCGAATTCCAGCGCAAGGAAATCGGCGCAGAGGGAATTCCCTTTGGACTGACTCTCTTCATGCGGGCCGCTCTCATCAAACAGCACGGAAGCGAACCAGAGAACGCCCTCCTCGTCCACACCCTGTTCTCCGAACTCCGCGATCGGCTCGCCGACCCGGACTACCTTCCCGGCCTTCTCCGGAAAACGCTTTTGGCCAACCCCCATTTCGTCCACCTTGTCCTCCGCCCCGATCCAACTCTCGAGAAAGAGGAGCAGGACGAAGAAGCGAAACGGCTTGAAGCCATCCGGTCGCGCCTGACGGAAAAAGAAGAAAAACGGATTGCAAAACAGACCGAAGAGCTAGCCGCCTACCAGGAATCGGTCGAAAACCAGTCGCTCGATTGCCTCCCCAAAGTGACTCTCCGCGACGTCCCTCCCCGCGCCCGCGATTTTCCTCTCTCCGAAAAAAAAGCCGGCTCCCTTTCCCTCTACCATCATAGCTGCTTCACCAACCAGATCGTCTACGCCGATCTCGTATTCGATCTGCCCAATCTCTCCGCAGACGATCTCTGCCTCGCCTCCCTCTTTGCGCGGCTCCTCCCTGAACTGGGCGCCGGAGGGCGCTCTTATGCCGAGACGCTCGCCTATCAGCAAGCCTACACGGGCGGGTTCGACGCTTCCCTCTCGCTCCATGTAACCCACGAAGACCCGGATCATTGCAGACCCGCTTTCGCCCTCCGCGGCAAAGCGCTCTACCGCAATAGCGAAAAGCTCTTTTCCCTCTTCGCCGACTTCGCCGCTGCAGCCGACTGCACAGACTCTGAGCGGATCAAGGAATGGCTCCTCCAGCATGCGACCGAGCTGCAAAGCCGCCTTGCGAAGAACGCTCTCAACTACGCCGTCCAGACTTCCCTCAGCGGCAGATCCACGCCTTCTTTCGTCTACGACCAATTCCACGGCATTCCCTACTACCGCTACGTGCAGAAATGGGCCAAGAATTTCGACGCCTCGTTCCTCAAGGAAATCCAGCGGATGCAGAATCTCGTCCTTGGCCTGAAAAACCCGGCTCTCGTCCTCTCCTCGGACGACGCCTTCCTGCAAACCGCCGACTTCTCCCCTCTTGAAAAACGGCTTCCTCACCGCTCTTTCGAGCCCTGGAAAGGGGCCTACGCCCTTCCGCAGATCGACCCGCAGGTCCGGTTCGTCCCCGCTCCTGTCGCCTTCACCTGTTCGGGGTTCCGCTCGGTCTCCTATAAAGATCCCCATTCTCCTTTCCTCATGATCTCGACTGAGCTGCTCGACAACATCTCGCTCCACAAAGAGATCCGCGAAAAAGGAGGAGCCTACGGCGGCGGCGCGACCTACTCGCCCAGCACCGGCAACTTCCATTTCTACTCCTACCGCGACCCCCATTTGGCCAAAACCCTCGCCGCCTTCCAGAAAGGGCTCGAAAAAATCGCTTCCGGCGCCTTCAATGAGCGGGAACTCGAAGAAGCGAAGCTCGGCGTCCTCCAGGCGCTCGACTCTCCCGTCGCACCCGGAAGCAGAGCGATCGCCGCCTATGCCTGGAAACGGGCAGGCCGCACGCTCCCCCTGCGCGAAGAATTCCGCTCTAAAATCCTCTCCGCTACCCGCGCCGAAGTCGCCGATGCGCTCCAGCAGTGCGTTCTCAATAACCCGCGCATCGACGTCTCTTTCCTCGGCCAGGAGCTTTACGCCAAAGAGAAGAAAAAGCTGAAACATCCTCTCCAGGAACTCCCCATCGAGTAAAAAAGCTGGGGCTTGAGGATTTGAGGCGGAGGAGATATAATCGAGGCTCGACAGTAAAAATTTAACCAGAGGTTGGAGCCATGATTCAGAACAAAAAATGGATTGTCGCCTTCATTGGAGCCGTGTCTCTCGCCGCCGTTGGATTTTCCGCTGGAATTCCCGGCAA
>CAYPZU010000134.1:0-3196 GCA_964415395.1 uncultured bacterium | reverse complement strand
TGCGGGCGTAGCTCAGTGGTAGAGCATCACGTTGCCAACGTGAGGGTCGTGAGTTCGAACCTCATCGCCCGCTATACACAAATAACCTGAAAAGGCGGGAACACGACAAGAAGTTGTCCGCCATTTGAGTCAGGCTTTGCCGGCGTCGAAGCAGCCCAACTTGAATAAGTTGGGCGATGCAGACGGGCCTCAAATGCCGTGGCTAACGACGCAGTCGGGAACCGGCTCTTTAGGTTGTTTGTGGATAATCCTTACAACCTCCGGAGTAATTTGTGTCGCAAGCTGCCGCCCACCCTACTGAAATAGCCGGACAAGACGTGCACGTTCTCGTATACGAGAAGCCCGCCTGCCGCATCGAACTCCATGTGAAAGCATCGGCCAACATCGTCCAGCAGGCCCGCAAACAGGCCGTCAAGACCGTTGCCAAAGAAATCTCCCTCCCCGGCTTCCGCAAAGGGAAAGCCCCCGAGGATATGATCCTTAAAAAATTCCCGAACGACGTCGAACGGCAGCTCCATAAAGCAATCGCCGACGCCGCGTTCCTGGAAGCGCAGAAACTGGCGAAAGTCCCCGTCCTTAATAATAACTCCCCCATCGCTTTCGATATGCGCAAGCAGACGAACGAAGGGGCTGAACTCGTTTTCTCTTTTGAGACGGAACCGAAAATCCCTGCCGTCGACGCTAAATTATTTGAGCCGAAGCCTGTCAATCGGGCCGAAGTCGGCGAAAAGCAGATCGAAGAAGCGATCCGGCAGATGATGTTCTTCTACGCCGAGTGGAAAATCATCGAGCGCCCCATCCAGGAAGGGGACTACATCATGATCGACCTCGATACGATCGACGGCGAGACGGTCCAGAAAGTATTCCACCACATCCGCTTCGAAGTCTCCACTGAGAAAATGGCGAACTGGATGAAACGCCTCGTGATCGGCGCCAAGGGCGGCGACATTCTCGAAGGGATGAGCGAAGCCGACGACACGGCAACCGACGCTGAGAAGCAAGAATTCAAGCCGAAAAAAGTGCGCGTCACTATTTTAAAGGTTGAAGAAGCCGTCCTCCCTGCGCTCGACGACGAATTCGCCAAAAAAGTCGGCGCCTCCGATGTGGCCCACATGCGCCAGTCGATCGCAGACCTGTTAAACAAACAGGCCGACGACAAAGCCCAGTCCGACCTCCGCGAACAGGTGAACGACTTCCTGATCGCCAGCTATCCATTCGAGCTGCCCCAATCGCTCATCGAAACGGAGAAAAAACACCGCCACTCCCAAATGATGCACGATCCGAAATTCAAGGCGCAGTGGAACAAGATGTCGCAGGAAGAGCGGAAAAACCTCGAAGACAAGCTGACCGAAGAATCGGCAGCGGCCGTCCGCCTTTTCTACCTCTCCCGCCAAATCGTGCAGGACGCTAAAATCCCAGTCACCCATAAAGAGGTGCAGGACGAAGCGGTATCGACCCTCCACTCCTACGGCAGCCGCAATATCGACGGAACCAAGATTCCGAAAGAGATTTACGCCCTGGCCCTCTCGAAGACGATCCTCGCCAAATCGCAAGATTATATCATCAAGCAGCAAAAAGCTTGAAAAAGCGGACGCGTACCACTATAAAAGGGTAAGCACAACAAGAGGAACCGAGTATGTCTTTAACTCCCTACGTCATAGAGGATACAGGCCGCGGCGAACGTTCGATGGATATCTATTCGCGCCTGCTCAAAGACCGGATTATTTTCATCGGCACCGAGATCGGCGACCAGGTCGCCAACGTTGTCGTCGCCCAGCTCCTCTTCCTGAAAATGGAAGATCCGAAGAAAGACATCAATCTCTACATCAATTCGGCCGGCGGCCAGATCACCTCAGGCCTCGCCATCCTCGACACCATGCAGTTTCTCGGCTGCGACATCAACACCTACTGCATCGGGCAGGCCGTCTCGATGGCAGCGCTCCTCCTGGCGGCGGGAACTAAGGGCAAACGCTACGCCCTTCCCCACAGCCGGATCATGCTCCACCAGCCCTACGGCGGAGTCGGCGGCAGCTCGGAAGACATCGCCCTGCAGGCCAAAGAGATCCTCGAACTGAAGAAAATCACCTCGAACCTCATGTCCCACTTCTCCGGACAGTCGATCGAACGAGTCCTCGAAGACTCCGAACGCGATTTCTACATGGATCCCGAAGCCGCGCTCAAATACGGCATCGTCGACCATATCGCCAAGCCGGCCCATCTCAATGCGGCTGCCGAGGCGCGCAAACCTGAATTGAACGCAAGCATTCCATGACGAAAAAAGCGACTCCGAACGAAATGGCCAGCTGCTCCTTCTGCGGAAGGACCGAGGACATCGTCGAAAAACTCATCTCCGGACCGAACGCCTACATCTGCGATAAATGCGTCGGCCTCTGCGTCGACATCATCCAGAAAAAACCGGTCAACTACGAGATGAAGCTCCTCAAGCCGAAGGAGATCAAAGCCCACCTCGATGAATACATCATCGGACAGGAATCAGCCAAGAAAACAATTTCGGTCGCAGTCTACAACCATTACAAGCGGATCCGCTCCCTCGCCAAGCAATCGGACATGGAATACAGCAAGTCGAACGTCATGCTGATCGGCCCCACCGGCTCCGGCAAAACGCTGATTGCCCGAACCCTCGCCCTCATCCTGGACGTTCCGTTCGCCATCTCCGACGCCACTACGCTCACTGAAGCGGGCTACGTCGGCGAAGACGTCGAAAACATCATCCTCCGCCTCCTTCAGGCGGCGGACTACGACGTCGCGAAAGCCGAGCATGGCATTATCTATGTCGACGAAATCGACAAGATCCGCAAAACCACTTCCAACGTCTCGATCACTCGCGACGTATCCGGCGAAGGGGTGCAGCAGGCTCTCCTTAAAATCGTCGAAGGAACGGTCGCCAACGTTCCCCCCAAAGGCGGACGGAAGCACCCGAACCAGGAATACATCAAGGTCAACACGCAGAACATCCTCTTCATTGTCGGCGGCGCCTTCGTCCACCTCGACAAGATGGTCGCCAAACGCCTCGGCAAAAGCACCATCGGCTTCGACGTCTCCAGCAAACGGGGCTTCGACGTCCACGAGACCAACTACCTCCTTTCCAAAGTGGAACCCGAAGACCTGATCTCTTTTGGCATGATCCCCGAATTCGTCGGCCGCTTCAACAGCATCGCCAACTGCAACGAGCTGA
>CAYPZU010000133.1:0-3297 GCA_964415395.1 uncultured bacterium | reverse complement strand
TGCTCCGACGCCGAATACTTCCACGCAGGCGGTGATCACGGACTTGAAGATATGGTCCTTGATCCGCTGATCCTCGGGAAGCTGCGAGTAGGGCAGAAAACACGGATGCGTTCGCCGGATCGGGTCCTTGACGGGTCCGTAAGACCAATCTTCGGCGCGCTTCTGCTCAAGCCAGGATTCGTGGCTCTGCTCGGCGGTCATCTGGGGGTTTTCCAGATGCTTGATCACGCCGACGCGGGCAGAGGATTTCTGCCATTCCGGCGCATCATCCCAACTCGGCTGCGACGTATCCCCGATCGAGTTGCAGTACGACCGGTTTGCTTCGTGGCAGAGGGAGGCGACCTCTTCGACTGACAAGCCCATCAGCGTGACTCCGACCAGCGAACACGAGCTTCATCATCGTTGGTGATGCTCATTTCGGACATATAGTCGCGCATGACGTAGGCTTCGAGCGGCCACAGCTTGCGCATGGCGTCCTCGTAGGCGAACTCCTTGCCGCGCTCGGCATCGAAGTTGGCTGGGTCGGCGGGCGCGGACCATCCCTGCAGAACGTAGCCGTTGACCAGCTTGACCAGCGCGATGGTGCCGTGCGGGATGCTCGACGGGTTGATGTATTCCACGGAGGCGACGCGGCGCTTCATGGATTCCAGATCGACGCGCCACGGGGTCTTCGCGACGTCGCGGGCGCTCTCGTTTGATTTGTCGAGGCTCGGAGTATTGGTCATTTCATTCTCCAAAAAGGCCGGGACGCGGTACAAACCCGGCAGTTTGTGACAGGCATGTTGAAGGAACACAGCAGGATGGCGGTAACAACCGTCACTCAAGGATTCCTGCAAACATGCAGTGTCTCACCATTGAGACTTATCATCCTACCACATCGAAAGCAGGCCGTCAAGGGGGGCGTAAATACAAATAAACACGTACGCAGAAGCCCCGCGTTATTGGGTTTACGGACCAACGCGGGGCTTCCTCGTCAGGCCTTGTGGGGCCGAGGGGTATTACCAGTAACAGCCGTGGACCGTACCAGTATCCTTGCAGGCGGGCAGACCCTGGCCGGCACCATTGCCGGTGCTGCCCGGATTGGCGCGGGCATCGTTGCAAACGGGCGGGTCGATGGTTTCACCGTTCAGCGCCTTGGAGTGGCAAAACGGCGTGCCTTCAGCAAAAGCGGGGCTGGTGATGACGGATGCGGGGGCAAACAGAGCGGCCGACAGGGCCAGGACGGCGATAATGCGGTTCATTTTGGTGTCTCCTTGGTTGTGGCCTTTTTGAGCCATGACTTATCCTACCACGCGGGGACCGGGCCGTCAAGGACCCTTCGATTTGCTGGAACAACTAGGGGTAAAATACGCCGAAGCCAGGACCCCCTTCCTATTCGCGCCGGAGGCAGTCCTGGCTTCGTTGTAGTGCATCCAACCGAACGGGGGACCCTCGAGGTATCCTTGTCCGCAGGAAGGGTAGCCACTATGTCGCCTTACCAATCGGCTTTACCATTTGCCTAGCTAGTTGGGACTTGAACCCAAAAACATCAGTTTGGCGGCCCGATTATACTACCATGCGCCGCAGGCACTGTCAAGTTGCTGCAACGTTCCGGGGATATATAGGCTCGTGGGAGAAAGGGGGGTATTTTGACAACGTTCCGGGGATACGCGGCAGCGCCGAAAGGGTCCCCCGCTGGATGGGACCCGTTGCGTCAATGAGGGGGAGGGGGTCGCGACAACGCGCCCCGGACGCAGACACGCAGAGGCGGCGAAACCTTTCGACCTCGCCGCCGTGTTTCACGTGGAACAGGCTCGCACTAGGCGAGCGCTGCCTCGACGGCGTCCCAGAACGCGTTGGCCATGGGGTCGTGCGCCTCGACGTAGGTCGTGTCGGTGTCGGCCAGCAGCTGTTGCGCGGACACCACAGTGTCGAAGGCCGCGTCGTCGCTGGCCACGGCGTCGACCAACGCCCAGAAGGCGTTGCCGATCTGTTCCCACGCGGCGTCGGACAGGTAGCTGTCGAAGCCGTTCGGCACGGCGTTCTGCCACGCGAGGGCGGCGCGGATGGCCTGAAGGCCTTCGGCCTGGACGGGGTTGAGCATTCGTGTCTCCTGTTGTTGGTGTTTCCACTCTACCACAGTCGCGGGGCGTTGTCAACCCCGCGACCCTTGCTCGTTCGGCATGCTACCTTGCGTGCTTGGCAAGCCACGCACGAGGCGGCTCGAGGTCGGCTTCGCCGGGCAGGGCGAGCGCGGCGGCGTCGGCCACGACGGCGCGGAGGGCGAGGCCGCCGCACATCCGCTGCTGGCCGGGGTTCAGGTGCGCCCAGCGCTGTGGGTCGACGCCGTTCGCCGACAGGATGGCGTAGAAGCGGTCGAGCTGCAGCTTGTCCTTCTCGCCCAGCACGCGCTTCGCGAGCTCGATGGCGAGCCAGTCGCCGCCGCAGCGGGCGAGGGCCTTGCGGCTGACGCCCTTCGGGCGGCGAACCATCGCGGCTTCGCGTTCGGCGTAGCGGCGTTTGTAGGCGGCGTTGACCTTCGACCGGGGCAGGGCGATCGCGGCTTCGGCGTTGACTTCCAGTTCGAGCGACATTTCCGTTCTCCGTTGCACTCGGGGCTCTCTTGCCTCCGATACCCAAGACTACCACGACGAGCCGATCGCCACAATTGCTCGTTTGGCATGGTATCTTGCCAAGGCGGCATGGGTTGGAAACGCTTCCGTGGCACGCCGCTTGCTACGCGTGCGCGCGTTCTTTTTGTTTGGCGCGAGCGCGGCAGAAGCGCTTCGCCGAGACGCCGAAAGGCGGGCCTGTATTTGAAAAGGTTCTTCTTCTTTGCAGAAACGCTTCAGTTATTCTTCTTCTTCTCGAAGCGGTATTGACAGGCGCAACGCGGCGTGGTAGGGTTGTGGTATCGAGAACAGGAGACGACGATGACACGCACCGAACTAATAGCCCTCGCGAATGAGCAGCTCGACGCAACCGTAGAAGAAATGGAGAGCCGCTTCGGTAAGGCTTCTTCTTCTGATGTGGAAACCTACGCGCACGGAGTCGTTTCTGCGCTGGGTGAACACTACCACGAATGGCTCGACATCGTAGTCGACGAAGAAACGGGAGTGATCTTCAAATGAGCACTCTCGACAAGGTGACGTACGTGGCGGCACTGGCCGTTGCTGCGTGGTGGTTGGTTGCGCTGATCGCGTGGGCCATCGAAAGTGTGGTTAGTAGGTTCTTCTAGTACACCGCGTACAACACTACACTACCTGCGCCACTTCGTGGGCGGCCCGCCGCAGCCCGCCAGCGCCGTCGTCGCGGTGG
>CAYPZU010000132.1:0-3422 GCA_964415395.1 uncultured bacterium | reverse complement strand
GAGGCCTTCCCAAGCATCTGGTTTTGAAGAAATTGAAGGGGAAGGTGGGGTTCGGGATTTTCCTGCACCCGGAAGCAAAACCTATCCAGAAGGGAGAGGCTATAGCTCCCTACTCGGGCGTTGTGATGATCGGGCCTCAAAATTATGGCGCAAGCTCGGATTATATGTTTTCTTTGATTTCAGACCTGGTTCTGACGAAAGAGGAGCAGCGCCTTCTCGATCCGAAGAGCAAATACCGGCCCCGCCGGGTCTATTCGGTCGATCTCGATGCGGAAAAAGAGGGGAACTTCACCCGTTTCATCAACCACTCTGAAAAGCCGAATATCGAGGCTGTTCTTCTGAAGATCCCTGCCAATGCGGTAGGTCTTCAGCCGGCTCCTTTTGAGTTGATCTATGTTGCAAAAGCTACCATCCAGCCGGGGGAGCAGCTCCTCGTTTGCTACGAGGGAGAGGATAAGAGCTACTGGAGCGCTCTGGGAATCAAACCTTTCCCGATGACGCCAAAAACCTTCCGAATCAATTCATCTCTTAAAATTTACCCTCTCGCCTGATCGAAGAATCCACGCAGGGCGAGAAGCGCTGCCGCGGCAACAGCTAGCGCAGCGAAGAGGTAGAGCGGCAGCTGGATGAAGAGAGCTGCTAACGCCCCGCCGCTGAGCGAGGCGAGCGTTTCGGCTCCTTTCAAAAGGCCGAGGTCGCTCTCAAGCACTTCGCTCAAGATCGATTTTTTTGCAGCTCTCGCGATGTAGATGGGGGAGGAGGGGAGGCACAGCCCGATTGAGAGTCCTGTGAGGAAGAGGGCTGCCCAGAGATGGAGCCCCGGAGCGGGGAGGAGCGCGAAGTAGAGCATGAAGAGGCCGATGCCGAGAGAGCCGAAGGCCAGGACCGTGCCGGCGGAAAAGCGTCTTATGAGAAATGCGGTGATCCCGAGATTGGAAAGGACGATTGGGACCGCGACCCACGCGATGTAATGGGAGAGGGTGTAGATGTCGAAGCCGAAAGCTTCGACGAGATGCATCGGATAGGCGCGGAAAAACCCGAAGATCGCAAAGTAGATGAGCGCGTTGACGGCGAAGGCGAAGTGGAATCTGCCGAGTGAGAAAATCGAGAGCTGGTTCTTCAGGGCTTTGTAGGCGCTGATCGGGGCCTTCAGAGAGGGGAATGAGGGGAGGAAGAGGGCGGCGAGAAAGACGGCGAGGATCAGAGCGAAAAGCCCCCAGAAAGGACCTTCAAGGCCATATTGGAGCGACAGGAGGCCGCTCAGGATCGGGCCGAAGAGGAACGCGCCGCTCGAACTGACATGAAGATATCCCATCAGCTTGCTGTGTTTTTCTTTCCCGGCGATTTCTGCGATCAAATCTTCGGCGATCGATTCGTTCGCTTCGAAAAATCCCGCCCCAAACACAGCCGCCATCAGGAGGCTGAGGTGGAGGGCGTGGAGCGCAGCCGCGACACAGGCGTAGGCTGCGGCAGTGAGGCAAAGAGAGAGGAGGAGGAGCCTTCTTTTGTCGTATCTGCGGGAGAGGGCGACGAGCAGCGGCGAGCCAAAGAGTTGTCCGAAGGGGTAGAGAGCGAGCAGGATGCCGAGCAGGGTCATCCGGTACGCAAGCGAATCCTCAGGGCCTATCATCCCCCACTTTTCCCGCATCATCATGGGGGTGAAGACGGTGATCATCGAACTATAGCCGAGATAGGCGGCAAAGACGATCAGGTAGAGGGGGAGCAAACTTCTCTTCATTTTCTCAATCTATTCAAGAATTCTTTTCAATACAATCATTCCCAGCAGAGACGTAAAATAGGCGGCGTATGGATTGGGACCGGATTGTTCAAAAATATCAGGTCGGCCATTCGGACAAGATCCGGAGGGCGACCCGCCCTTTGCGGGAGCGGCTTGGGATCGGTTACTTCACCTATCATAAGATCGACAGGCAGGGTAAATACACTGTCTTGGTCGACCGTCCTGACTGGGCCGAGCACTATGTCGGAGAGAAATTTTATCTGGACGATCCGTTCCTGAGCCAGCCGGAGGCGTTTTCGCCGGGGATTTCCCTTCTTCAGATCCGGGACGGAGAGGAGAATCGGATTCTCAAAGCGGGCAAGGAGCGGTTTGGCCTTGATCTGGGGGCGGTTCTCATCGAAAAGAGCAGGGATTGCGTCGAATTCTTCGGCTTTTGCGGAAACCGCAAAAAGAGCGCGCTTGAAAAGCTCTACCTGAATCATCCCTCATTAATGCGTGCGTTTGGCCGTTATTTCAAGAAAGAGATGGCGCGGGAGCTGGCGGCGATGGAAAAAGAAGCCGCCCTTTTGAAGGACTTGAAGGGGAAAAACTATTCCCGGAAGGTTCCGGTCGAACCGGATATTCCAAGAGCAGATCTTCAAGCTTTCCTCGAAGATTTGAAGATCGGCGCGCCGGGGTTTGAATCGCTTTCCAGACGGGAACGGGAATGCGTATCGCTTCTTCTGATTGGGAAAAGCGCGAGGGAGACGGCTCGCGAATTGGGGCTTTCTCCCCGCACAGTGGAATTCTACTTCGAGTCGATCAAATCGAAACTCTCCTGCCAGTCGAAGCAGGAAGTCTTCGCCGCCGCTGCCGCTATGAAAGAATGGAATATTCTACCGTAGTTCCTACGGTATTTCTTTGAAGACGATCTCCGTATCCTTTCTCTTTTTACAGGAGGATTTCATGGAGATTTTGCAAAAATTTGAATCATGCTACGAGGCGATGCTTCCTGCCCGGGAGAACGGAGAAGAGGCGTTCGCCTGGTTTTCAGGGCTGCCCCACTTTTTTTTCAATCCGGTAATGCATCTATGCTGCAACGACGCGGAAGAAAAGATCGGCGCGCTTTTGGAAAGGGCGCCCAAAGAGGTTTCGTTCTGGGTCCATCCGGAAAACCGGGCGGAGGGAATGGAGGCGGCGCTTGAGAAAAGGGGGTTCGTTCCGGCGCTCAAGTGCCCGCTCATGGGATGGGATGTGGAGCCGATTGAGGCTGTTTCGGGAGATTTCCGAAAAGGAGAACCCGGTCTGTTTAGAGAAATGACGGGAACGATTTTTTCGATGGAGGGAGCGCTTTTGGATGAATTTTGCGCTCTATTAGACTCGATCGAGTCGGAAAATTTCATTCTGTATGTTCGGGGGAAACCGGCAGCGACGGGGATCCTCTTGCCGAACGGGAAAGACGGCGGCGTATTTAATGTGGGGACTCTTCCGGAATTCCGGGGAGAGGGGCTGGCGAAATTGATGATGCGCTTTTTAATGGGAAGAGCCAGGGAAAGGGGGCTTTCGAAGCTGGTGCTTTTGAGTTCGCCTGAATTGGAGAAAATGTATCTTTCGCTGGGCTTTGAAAAAGCGTTTGATGTGGAGATTTATATGAAAGCGAGATAAGAAGAAGGCATGGAGAAAAAGTCGTTTCATACCGGGGTTT
>CAYPZU010000131.1:0-3531 GCA_964415395.1 uncultured bacterium | reverse complement strand
AGCGGGGATCCGATTCTGCATCTCTATGGATGGAGCGGGCCGTCCGCAACCTTCGGCCATTTCATCGCTCCCGAAAAGCACCTCGACCTGGAGAAAGCGAAGCGGCACAGGCTCGATTTAGCCCGCAGACCGACGGGCGGAGGGATCGTCTTTCATATCTGGGATCTGGCTTTCTCGTTTCTGATGCCGTCGGGCCATCCGGCGTTTTCGCTCAATACGCTCGAAAATTATAAGTTCGTCAATGGCGCGGTCCTCGAAGTGATGCGGAGCTTTTTCGCTCTGAAAGGCCCGGTTGATTTGATTCCCCAGGACGGTGCGGTTCTCGGCGCTGAATGCCAGAACTTCTGCATGGCGAAGCCGACCAAGTACGACGTCGTTTTCAAGGGGATGAAGATCGCGGGGGCGGCCCAAAGGAAGCGGAAGCAGGGCTACCTTCACCAGGGGACGATCTCTTTAGCCTACCCTCACGTCGACCTGCTGAAAGAGGTGCTCCTGTCTAAGGAGGAAGTGGTCGAGGCGATGCGCGCCTACACCTTCGCTCCTTTGGGCAGAGTGTGGGAGCCGGAGGAGCTTAAACGGGCGCGGGAAGAGATCCAAAAGCGGCTCCAAGACAAACTAATGGAAAAATTGGATTCAGGGGCGTATACTTCATCTGCACAATGAAGGTTCCCCATGTCGAAGCCAAAAACTGCTATTTCTCCCACCCGCGACGAAAATTATCCTGAATGGTACCAGAGCGTCCTCAAGGCCGCCGATCTCGCCGAACACTCGCCCGTGCGCGGCTGCATGGTGATCAAGCCGTGGGGTTACAGCATCTGGGAAAACATGCAGAGAGTTTTGGACGGCATGTTCAAGGCGACCGGCCACGTCAACGCTTACTTTCCTCTTTTCATACCGCTGAGCTATCTGGAAAAAGAGGCGCAGCACGTCGAAGGGTTCGCGAAAGAATGCGCGGTCGTCACTCACCATAGGCTGGAGAAAAATAAAGAAGGGAAGCTCGTCCCTGCCGGCGAATTGGAAGAGCCGCTCATCGTCCGGCCTACCTCTGAAATGATCATCGGCCACACGTTTGCGAAATGGGTCGAGTCGTACCGCGATCTGCCGATCCTGATCAATCAGTGGTGCAACGTCGTCAGATGGGAAATGAGGACCCGCATGTTCCTTAGAACGACTGAATTCCTCTGGCAGGAAGGGCATACCGTCCACGCCAGCAAGGAAGAGGCGGAGATGGAATCGAAGCGGATGCTCGAAGTCTACTCCGATTTCTGCCACAACTATCTCGCGATCCCGGTAATTAAAGGGGAGAAAACTCCTTCCGAGCGGTTCCCGGGCGCCGTCTCGACTTACACGATCGAGGCGATGATGCAGGACCGGAAAGCGCTCCAGTCGGGCACATCCCATTTTCTGGGTCAGAATTTCTCCAAATCGTGCGATATCAAATTCCGCACCGTCGAGGGGACGCAGGAATATGGGTGGACCACCTCGTGGGGCGCGACGACGCGGCTGATCGGCGGACTCATCATGACCCACAGCGACGACGACGGCCTTGTCCTGCCGCCCCGGATCGCCTCGGCCCACCTCGCCATCATCCCGATCGTCCATAATGAAGAGGCGCGGGGAAAAGTGCTGGATTACTGCGAAAAGCTCGCAGCATCGCTCCGCGGGCAATATTACGACGGCCAGCCGCTCAAGGTGATCGTCGACGCAAGAGATATGCGCGGCGGAGAAAAGTCGTGGTCGTGGATCAAGAAAGGCGTTCCGCTCCGGTTAGAGATTGGGCCGAGGGAAGTGGATTCGGAAAACTTAAGCCTTCTGCGCAGAGACAGAGGCCATAAGGATGCGACCCCGCTCTCCCGCGCCGAGCTGGAAGCTCAGATCATCCCGATCCTCAACTCGATCCAGGCGCATCTGCTGGAGAAAGCCACCCGCTACCGCGACCAACATACGGTCAAGATCGACAGCAAAAACGATTTGATCGATTTCTTCACTGCAAAAGGGGAAGAGATCCACGGCGGTTTTGCGCTCGCCCACTGGAACGAAGACCCCGCGATCGAGGCGAAGATGAAAGAGGATCTCAATGTGACGATCCGGTGCATCCCGCTGCCTCATTCGCAGGAAGCTGGAAAGTGTATCTTCACAGGCGAAAAGAGCCCGAGACGGGTCATCTTCGCAAAATCGTATTAACGTGTTTAAGGGAGGGCTCCCTTTTTTCCCTCTAAAAATTTCTCGCTTGTTGCTCCCAAACCGAGGGTGTGCTATTTTTTTCAACTTTAATGTTTTGAGAGAGTCCCATGCTGGAAATCCTCCGGAAATACCAACGCTACATTTTCATAGTTGTCACTGCGGTCGTGATCGCCTCATTCACCTTCTTCGGGACCTATAGCACGATAGGGGGGGAAGAGAAACGGGTCGATCGGACGATCGGTGAATTGGTCGACGGCTCGAAGCTGCAGCTTTTCGAAGTGCAAATGCTCAGCCGCTTCATCGCCACCGACAGGGAAGATCTCTCGCAGGGGAGAAGCCAGATCCCGAACCTGGCGAATGACGGGGTGATCCGTTATGACTTTCTTAGAACCCACCTGGCCGACCTGGCTGTCGCCGCCTACTTCGATCAGATGAAAGAGGAATTGGCGCAGCGGCTCGAGCGGGCGAAAAAGTACCGCCCCTACGTCCACCCCGACGCCCCGTTCATCAGCGCAAGGCTTGTCTGGGAGCGGTTTCTCCCCGCTATGAATGAAGAGCTTTCGGCGCTCCAGGATGAAAAAGAAGTTTCTCCAGCGGTGTTCACCCGTCTCTCGCGCCTCTATCAGCAGCAAAGCTACTTCCAGCCTGAACTGCTGAGAAGATTTTTGGTCTACCAGCACCAGCAATATCCGTGGCTGAGCCTCGATCAGAGACTTGGCACCGAAGATCTCTCTTTGTTCGGCTTCCATACGATTTACGACTGGTTCGGCCCTGATTTTCCCGATTTGATCGCTCAATTCATTTTAAATGCGGCGGCGGCGGCGGAAGAAAAAGGGTATTCCGTAAGCCTGGAAGAGGCGAAAGGGGATCTGATCCACAACTTTCAGCAGTCGATCGAGAAAATGGCCAAGTCGAACATGAGGCCCGAGCTTTCGTTCGGCAGCCATCTGCGGATGATCGGCTTCGATGAGAAGTCGGCCTCCGAAATCTGGCAGAAAGTGCTCCTTTTCCGCCGCTACTTCCAGGACGTGGGCCAGGCGACTTTCGTCGACCGGCTCCCGTTTAAAGACTTCGCCGGCTACGCCCAGGAGACGGCAGTCGTCCAGAAATACAGCTGGCCTTTTCGTTTGAGGAATTTCAGCGATCTCCTCCAATTCGAAACCTATCTCAAAGCGGTCGCGGCTCCGGGCAAGAATCCGCTCTCGCTCCCGAGGAATTTTAAGAAAATCGACGAGGTGGCGGCGCAGTTTCCCGAACTCGTTCAAACGTCCTATCGCGCATCGGTAATTGAACTCTCCAAGGCGCAGATCGGTCTGAAAGCTTCTCTCAAGGAAATTTGGGACTGGG
>CAYPZU010000130.1:0-3563 GCA_964415395.1 uncultured bacterium | reverse complement strand
GTCGCCAAGCGGTAAGGCAGCGGTTTTTGGTACCGCCATGCGGAGGTTCGAATCCTTCCGCCCCAACATTTTGAGAGCCAAGATTCCGATATGAATCCCAAGACGGAAAGTCCTTTCGTGATCATCGCCGGTTCCTCCCACAGAGAGCTGGCTGAAGAAATTGCCGGGGCTTTAAAAGTCGGTGTCGGCAAGGTTCTCATCGAATCGTTTCCCGATGGGGAAATCGGAGTCCAGATCCTTGAAAATGTGCGGGGCAAAGATGTTTTCGTGCTCCAGTCGGTCGCACGGCACCCCAACCACTATTTCATGGAAATGCTGATTCTCGTCGATGCGCTGAAACGCGCTTCGGCCCGGTCGATCTCCGCAGTCATGCCGTATTATCCTTATGCGCGGCAGGACAGAAAGGAGAAGGGCAGGGTTCCGATCACGGCCAAATTGGTGGCCGATCTGCTGGAAAGAGCCGGCGTTACGCGGGTCCTTACGATGGACTTGCATACCGACCAGATCCAGGGCTTCTTTAATATTCCGGTAGATCATCTCTATGCGCGCGGCCTGTTCGTCAAGGCGCTCCGCGAGATGAACCTGAAGGATGCGATCGTTGTATCTCCCGATGTGGGGAGCAACAAAATGGCGAGAAGATTCGCCGAAGAGTTAAAGCTTGATCTCGCGATTGTCGACAAGCGGCGCGTGAATGCGCAGAAAGTGGAAGTTTATGCCCTGATCGGAGATGTGAAGGGAAAGCAGGTCATCCTCGTCGATGACATCTGCTCCACGGGTAGCACGCTGAAGACAGCCGCGAACGTATGCAGGAAAGAAGGCGCCAAAGGCGTCTTCGCCGTCATCTCGCACGGCCTGATGATCGGAGGCGCCCAGTTGGAAGGCATTGACCGGATTTTCACCACCAACTCGGTTCCGCAGCCCAAAGATGCAAAGCATCTTCAGGTGGTTTCGGTAGCTCCGCTTCTGGCGCAGGCCATTGATTGCGTTGTGTCGGCGAAGTCGATCTCGTCGCTGTTTAAGAGTTAATTTAGAGGGAATATGAAAGTATCGGTATTTAAAAGAACGACGGGGAAAAAAGGCGAAATCAACCGGATCCGCCGCGAAGGGAACGTTCCAGCGGTTCTGTACGCCAACAAGGTCGCTCCAGAGACGGTCTATGTCAATGGAGATGAGATCCGCACGATCCTGCGCAATATGAAGCAGGGGCAGCTCTCTACGACTGTTTTCGAACTCCATCAGGATAAAAAAACGCTCAAGGCGATCGTCAAGGACATCCAATACCACGTTGCAACCTATGACGTCGAACACATCGACTTCCTCCTCCTCTCCGACAATGTTCCTGTCACGGTGAACGTGCCGATCACGGTAACGGGCGCCGCAGACTGCGCGGGCATCAAGCTCGGCGGCTTCCTCCGCCAGGCGGTCCGGACGCTGAAAGTTTCCTGCCTGCCAAAGCACATCCCGCATGAATTCGTTGTCGACGTCCGCGAAATGAACGTCGCCGATTCGAAGCGCCTTTCCGAAATCCCGCTCCCTGAGACTGTCAAGCCTCTGGGCCGGATGACTGAAGTCGCGATCGTCATTGCGAAGAAAGCAGGGACCTAACGATTGACCCAGAGATCTCTGATTGTAGGTCTTGGCAATCCGGGTAAAACATACGACCGGACCCGACACAACGTCGGGTTCCATGCGCTTGAGGAGCTGGCCAAAAAACATGGCCTTCCCTTCCGCAAGCAGCTTAAGTTCAAAGGAAGCATTGCAGAGGGCCAGATTGGCTCGGCTTCCGTAGTTCTGCTTCTGCCTCTGACGTTTATGAACAACAGCGGCGAAGCGGTGGCGCTTGTAGCGCACTACCTGCAAATCGATCTGTCCCGCATCCTCATCGTCGCTGACGATGTGGCGATTCCTCTGGGGCAGCTGCGGATGAAAATCAACAGCGGATCGGGTGGCCATAACGGCCTCAAGAGCGTTGAAGACCATTTGCAGACCAACCGCTACGCCAGGCTCCGGATCGGGGTCGGCGACCGGGAGGAGGGGGATCTGTCGGACCATGTGCTCGGCCGGTTCTCCGAAGAGGAAGAAAAGCTTGTTCCAGGCGTTCTGGAACGGGCTGTCCAGTCGATCGAAATCTGGCTGGACAAAGGATTAACCAGTGCGATGGACTTCGCAAATAAAAGAGTTTAGTCCATCGACTCCGAGCATTGGAGACATATGAGAAAAGAATTGAGAAAGGGGCTTTACGAGGGGATGTACATCCTGAGCGCTACGCTCAGCGACGATTCCCGCAAGAAAGCCTTCGACAAGATCCTTGACGGGATCACCGAAAAGGGCGGCAATATCGAGAAAATCCACGAGCAGGGACGCCGCAAGCTCGCTTATGAAATCGACGGGAAGCGCGAAGGGTACTACTACGTGCTCTACTTCACCGCACCGACCCAGGCGATCAACGAGCTCTGGAAAGAATACCACCTCCATGAAGACCTCATCCGCTTCATGACGATGAAAACTGAAAAAGTTCTCGAAACTCTCGAGTTCAAACCCCTCAAAGTGCAAGGATAGCCATGACCTTTTCTGAAAGACGTCCAAGAACGCCTTCCTCATCTGGAGATTCTTCCTCGCCCTTTGCAAGGAAGAAAAAAAGCTGCCCATTTACGGCTTCCAAAGTCGAGACGATCGACTACAAAGACACTGAGACCCTGAGGCTGTTCATTACCGAGAGAGGGAAGATCCTTCCTCGCCGCATCACCGGTGTTTCCTACTATTATCAGAAAGTCCTCAAAAAGGCGATCAAGCAGGCCCGCCACATGGCCCTCCTGCCGTTCGTCGCAGAAGAATAAGGAGAAGCCGAGATGAAACAGAAATTGCTCTTATTGGAAGACGTTGAAGCCCTCGGTAGAAAAGGGGAAGTCGTCTCTGCAAAGCCTGGTTATGTCCGGAACTTTCTTCTCCCTCAGCGCCTCGCCGTGATCGCATCGGCTAACACGCTGCGCAAACAGGAAAGACTGAAAGCCGAACGGGAAAAACAAGCCGTTATCGACCGTAAAGAATCGGAAGAACTGGCGACCCAGATCGAAGCTTCGGCTCTCGAAACGAAAGTCAAAGTCGATCCGGAAGGACACATGTACGGTTCCGTTTCTGCTGGCGATATCGCAGCTCTTTTCCAGGAAAAAGGACTGCCGGTCGAGAAAAAATACATCCAGCTCAACAAGCCGATCAAAGAGACAGGCGCTCACAAGCTCTCTTTGAAGCTCAAAGAGGGGATTATCGTAACCTGTATGCTGAATATCATTCCGGAAGGCGGACCTGTCCGCAACGCTGGAATCGAAGCAGTTACAGCTCCGATCCCTGTTGAGGAAAAAGAACCAGAGAAGGCTGAGTAGATTGTTCGCATCACCTGCGAAACTCAACCTTTTCTTTCGGGTCGTCTCAAAGCGGCCCGATGGCTATCACAACATAGCCTCGCTCTTTCAGGCGGTCGATTTATGCGACCGCCTTTTTTTTACCCCTTCATCTCCCGATCTTCTCACTTGCACCGACCCATCGATTCCCTGCGACGCCTCTCA
>CAYPZU010000129.1:0-3607 GCA_964415395.1 uncultured bacterium | reverse complement strand
GAAACGGGACGCACCCATTTCTCGTCGACGCGGGCCCCTTCGGAAAGGGTCATCAGGTGCTCGGGAGTGATTTCCTGAGGCGTTTTGACGATGTATTCTTTGATGATGTTCGAAGAGGGGTGGATCACCTTGTTGGCGAAATGGCCGTCGTTGGTGACGAGAAGGAGTCCGGTGGTTTCTTTGTCGAGTCTGCCGACTGTAAAAAGCCGTTCGAGCGTGTTGGGGAAGAGGTCTAGGACGATCCGTTTCTTGCCCGGCCGGACGCTGGAGCAAATGTAGCCTTCCGGCTTGTTGAGCATATAGTAAATTTTTTGCTGTTCGCGGGTGACGATTTCTCCGTCGACCTCGATCCGGTCGGTTTCCCAATCGATCGCAGTCTGGGGGATCTTGACCGTCTCGCCATTGACCCTAACCCGTCCGGCAAAAATAATTTCTTCGCAGGCTCTGCGGGAGGCGATTCCTGCCGCGGCCATTGCTTTGCTGAGTCGTTTCTTTTCCATAGTGCGGCAAGTATAAACCAATCGTAACATTTCCCTCCATGTGATAAACTGTTGCGTAAAAGGATTTTTAATATGGCCCCCAAGTTGATCCTCATGCGCCATGGACAGTCTGTGTGGAACAAACAAAATCTGTTCACCGGATGGGTCGATATTCCCTTAAGCGAGCAGGGGATCCAGGAGTCGATCGAGGGGGGTAAAATGATCCGGGACCTGCCCATCGACGTTTGCTTCACTTCGACTCTCATCCGGGCCCACATGACCCTTTCCCTCGCGCTCCTGCAGCATGCGAGCGGCAAAGTTCCGATGTTCCTCCATCAAGGGGGGAGGCAGGAGGAATGGGCGCAGGTGTATAGCGAAGAGGCGAAAAAAAAGGTTTGGCCTGTCCGGATGGCCTGGGAGCTCAACGAGCGGATGTACGGCCATCTGCAGGGGCTGAATAAAGCCGAAACGGCAGAAAAATTTGGAAAAGAGCAGGTCCACATCTGGCGCCGTTCTTTCGACATCGCCCCGCCGGGGGGAGAGAGCCTCGCGATGACCGCCGCCCGCACGATTCCCTATTTCAAGTCGCAGATCGTTCCCTGCCTCGAGAAGGGGCAGACGGTGTTTGTCTCGGCGCATGGCAATTCGCTCCGCTCGATTGTGATGGAGCTGGACGGACTTTCGAAAGAACAGGTAGTCGCTCTTGAACTGGCGACCGGCGCGCCTCTCATTTATTTCTACAGCCACGGGAAGTGGAAGCGGTCATGATCTACCTCGACCACCACTCTGCGACGCGCCCCTGCAGCTCCGCAATCGATCGGATGATGCCTTATCTCCAGGACTATTGGGCCGCCTCCTCCGCGCCGCATAAAATGGGGCAGGATCTGATGGCCCAGCTCGACGCCCGCTGCCAGATGCTCTACGGCTTCGCCGGAGCCGATCCGAAAGAAGCGTTCGTTTTCACCTCGTCCGGCGCGGAAGCGGCGAACCAGGTTCTCTGGTCTGTTTTTCTGGAAAAAGCGCGCAAGGAAGGGAAGACCCAGTTCATTGCGTCGGCGATCGAAGACGCTCCGACGCTCCAGATGATGAAGCGGCTCGAAGAGTTGGGATGCACCGTCAAGATCGCTCCTGTTGGGCAAGACGGAAGGATCGACGCGGGGAAACTGAAGGAGATGATCTCGAAGCGGACCGCTCTGATCTCCGTTACGATGGCCCAGGGGCTGACAGGAGTCATCCAGCCGTATGAAGAGATCATCGGGATCGCGAAAGAAAGCGGCGTTCTCGTCCACCTCGATGCGACGTATGCTGCCGGTAAAATTCCGCTCGCGTTCACTGAATGGGGCGCCGATTATCTCACTTTCTCCGGAGACCGGATGCACGCGCTGAAAAGTTCGGGCGCTTTGTTCGCCAAAGCGGGAAGTCCGCTAGCGCCTCTGATCGTCGGCGGGGGAGAGCAGGCCGGAATGCGGGGCGGAGCGTTCGACATTCCTTCTTTCATGGCTCTTAGCGCCGCTGCGCAGCAGGCGGAGCTCTACCTGGATGCGATGAGCCTTGAAGTGGCCCGCTTAAGAGACCGGTTCGAAGAGCTCGCGGCGCCCTTTGCAAGACCCTTATTTCAAGACGCTCTCCGCCTTCCGAATGTTTCCGTTCTCGTCTTCCCGAAAGCCCATCAGGAAGCGCTTCTCTATTCGATGAGCCGGAAAGGGCTTTGCGCCTCCATCGGCGGTTCATACGCTCCGCATCTTTCCCGCCTCATCGAGGCCGATGGGGAGCGGGCCGTCAGCTTTTCTTTAAGCCGCATGACGACTGAAGAAGAAATTGTCCAGGCCGCTTCGATTTTAAAGGAATGCGCTGAGAGCCTCGAGCTCATCTCCGGAGGGCTTGCGCCATGAATCTTTCGCGCCTCGTCCAGCCTCATTACTGGGAGCAGTTCAGCAAAAAACTGAAGCAGAAAATCGACCGGCTCCGCTACGTCGGGGTATTTTCCGAACAGGAAGCGATCGACAAGAACATGCGGCGGGTCGAGGGGCGCGACGGAAGCGTCCGCCTCAGCTGGCTCGTCGACGAGACGGATGGGGTGATCGCCGACGCCAAGTTCCAGGCTTACGGCCCGATCGGCCTGATCGCTGCCGCCGAAATCGCCAGCGAGCTGGTGTTAAGGAAAAATTATAACCAGGCCTCGCGCATTTCAGCCGACCTGATCGACCAGCATGTCCGGGACCGGAAAGACGCCCCGGCTTTCCCCAAAGAGTGCCACGCCTACCTCAATCAGGTTCTGGCGGCGATCGACCAGGCGGTTCAGCAGTGCCTCGATATCCCGTTCTCCGATGATTACGACACCACTCCGATCGAGGCCGATTTCGGCGAGATCCCGGGCGGCATCCCCGGCTGGGAAGAGCTCTCCAATCAACAAAAAATTCGAATTATTGAAGAAGTGGTCGACAAGGAGATCCGCCCCTACGTGGAACTCGATGCAGGCGGCGTGCAAGTCGTTAGTTTGCAGAAGGATAGGGAAGTCGTCATCGCCTATGAAGGCTCCTGCACGAGCTGCCACTCCTCCACCGGCTCGACCCTGAACGCCATCCAGCGGATCTTAAGGTCCCGCGTCCACCCCTCTCTTTTCGTCACCCCTCAAATTTAATTTTTAATTACATCTATATTAATTAGTTGCGATTTAATTAATATTATTAAATGTGATAAAATAGTTCATATTTTAATAATAAATTAATAGAACTATCATGATCGCGCTTAATTTTGTTTCAAGTTTATGGAATCGTTTTTGGACGCAAAAGCCCCATGACGTCCCTGTTGTAGATGAGGAAGCCCCTTCTCCGCTTGCGGAAAGGGTCGTCGAAGATCTCACTGCCGAAGTCGTGAAACTGCCTGAGCCAGCTCCCCAGACTGTTGCTCCCCTCTCAGACAAGCCTGAAGCGCGCACGTTCTTCCGGGGAAGAAGAACCCCTCCAGTAGAAGCCGGGGAAAGAACCTTGCAGCGTCCCGCCCCTCTTGAACTTCCTCCTTCGGAAGACGGCGAGATCATTCATTTAGGTGAAGTCCTGCCGGCAAAGGTCGATTCGCCCGCTCCGCCTCCCGCTGAACCGCCCCGGACTATTCTTCGCGATAAAAGA
>CAYPZU010000128.1:0-3761 GCA_964415395.1 uncultured bacterium | reverse complement strand
CCAATGACTTCCTTATAAGAAACAACATTAAGCCTATAAACTGGAGAGTAGAATGAAATGAAGCCTTGTTGCGGAATTGCTCCGGTGGTAATCAAAGGCGATGGGAAATCCTATTGTTCTGAGTGTGACGTAGAGTGTAGATCTCAGTACGATGGTATAGATTTCTCTAAGATATACGAGGAGATGGATGATTGGGCTATGACTTCCTCTCCATACTCTAAGAAGAAATGTGAATGTGGATCTGATAAGCTGGGAAGTGACAAACACTCAAGCTGGTGCCCTAAGTACCGGGACGAATAGTGGAAAAATAGTCCCGAGATTTTTTGATCTACGGGTTGGGGCGGTTTATTTATGTCAAGTTATATTAATTCATCGGTAACCAGTATCCTAACACAATATATTCGTTACTACTACAGTGAATATCATGGACGTGTGTCGGTCGATTGTGGTTATTTGTGTGATAGACCTGGAATAATCGTAACAATAACAAAGGATTATCAAAATAATAAAAATCCCTTTCATTATGAAGTCCCTCATGGTATGCTATATGAGATGAGTATTCACAAAGCAGTTCCCATAATCGTTGAGCAGATAGAACAACAGTGTAAGTTGGATAACTGTATGGCAATATTGAGAAAAACTCTATATGATTGAGCAAGCGATACTGGCTATGTGTCTAAACTTACAGACGCCGGATCTATCTAAGTATTATGGGGCATGTCAACATATTCTAATGGCAGCTTCCATACAAACCCATGTTAAGCCCAAGTTCGAAGCGTTTCAACGAGGTATAGAACAAGTAATAGCTCATAATACAAATGAAAAGGTGTGGATGGTAGTGGGTTTTGCCTACGCATCCTATGTGAAAAACCAACTCACATTCAATCTCAATGTAAAACCTATTGCGGATAACCTATATATAACAGCGAATACGGATGCTCAAATGACGACATTAAGTTGGAGTTGGTAATGAAGTTGATTGTGGCAGGTAGTAGGTACCTGAAAAGAGCTAAGTTTTCCTTTGTGGCTGAATGCATTAGTGTATTTAGTATAGAAGGTGTAAAAGAAATTGTAAGCGGTGGTGCTAGTGGTGTTGATGAAGCGGGTGCTATATATGGTACTCAAAACAACATACCAGTGAAGTACTTTTGGCCTAACTGGACGCTCCATCGTCGAGCCGCTGGTCCTATAAGAAACCAAGAGATGGCCGAATATGCAGATCAGTTGCTTCTCATATGGGATGGTAAGTCGGCGGGATCCGCCCACATGAAAGAGCAAATGCTGAAACGGAATAAACCTATCTTTGAGGTTATTGTGAAGTGGAGTGAGTGATGATTGTGTACGTGTTGAAGCGGAAGGATGGCACCTACTGGGGTGTTAATTCTAAATATAAAAATGCAGTGATGTTTTTAACAGAATCTGACGTGCATTTAGCCTGGGAAGCTGTAACAACTGAAGATTTTGAAATTGTGAAGGCCGAAATAAAAGAACTTGACAAATTGTTCAAGATCTGGGATGATGATCGTTCGTCAGGAGCAGTATGAAATATCTTGTAATGGACACAGAGACAGGTGGAATAGTGAAGGGTACCAGTCTATTAACTTCCTACTTCGGTGTCCTTAATAGTGATTTTCAGTTAATAGATGAACTAGAGATGTTCATTAGACCAGAAGATCGTATATATCAAGTCACTGCCGAAGCACTAAATGTCAATAAAATCAATCTTATAGAGCATGATCAACGTGCTCGCACCTATCGAGAAGCTGGTAATGCGCTTTATGATTTTCTTTGTAAAACTTCCAACGATGGTGCCATAAAACTAGCCCCCTTGGGACATAATGTCTATTTCGATATAGATAAAATCCATGAATTCTTAATGACTAAGAATACTTGGCTCAAATTTGTAAGCTATCGTATGAGAGACACGGGAGTTGTGGGTAATTTCTTGAAAGACAAGGGTTTAATCCCAGAAGAAATCTCTGGATCTCTTGGATCTTACTGTAAATTCTTTGGTATTGATACATCAAAAGCCCACGACGCTCGTGGTGACTGTATGATGGTGGTAGATTTGTTTAAGGCCATGAAGAAATTATGAGACGAAACTGGTTTAGGTTTCAAACAACAAGCGGCGTTTGGGTTTCTCTTAATCCGGTGTACGTTATTGAAATAAAAGCGAAAGCTGACGTTATTGTGATTACTTGTGGTACTCATGATTGTTTAGATACATATCACACTAAGAAAGTAGAGCGTGAGTAATAATCGTCTTTCACACAGTTCTGTATTCCTCTATAACCAGTGTTCTTACTGTTATCGTTTGAAATACATTGACAAAATCTATCCACGAAAGACCAAGTCTTCGTTTATATTTGGGTTTGCCCTTGATTGTGCATTCAACTCGCTCCTTAAAGAGCGGGACCTAGAAAAAGCTAAACGAATCTTTCTGTATAGAATGAAAAATTCCATATTGAATGGTGTCCGTATCAATGTGCCCGAAAGTGATTTAGTTACATATACGAAAAGAGATTTAGATGTTGATTTGCTAACACATTTCAATAAGATAGACCTTCCCAACCAACCGTGGCAATCCCTTTGTCTTAAGGGTATACTATTTGTTGAAGCATATTACCGTGAAGTCCTTCCTAAGATCGTTAGAGTTATAAGCATACAAAAACCTGTGATTCTAATCAACCCAGATGGTGATAAGATTACCGGCTTACTTGATTCTGAAGTGATCTGGGAAGACGGCAAGACATATCTTATTGATAATAAATCAAGCACTGTAAAGTACGAAAAAGACAGTGCAAAAAAGAGCGACCAGTTGGTCCTTTACTATTACATCGAAAAAGATCTTATTAGACTTGACGGTGTTGGGTTTGTTGTGTTAGATAAGATCATTAACATGAACAAAAAGAAGACTTGCAAACGTTGTGGTGAAGTGAACTTAGGTAAGCATCAAACATGCGTGTATCCCAATGGTGGTACCCGTTGCAATGGAGAATTTGACATAACATTCAATCCCACCGTCAACGTTGATTACATTTTTAATACGGTGGACCCCGAGGATGAAGACCGGGTTATCGAGTTATTTGATAATGCAAACAATAACATAGCCAATGGGATATTTGCGACTGAGCATAATCCTGTGTTTAGTAAGTTTGGTCCATGTGACTACTACAAATACTATGAAGGTAGTCCCGATTTTTATGTAAAGGAGAAAAAGTAATGCCTAATTCTGGACGTACTGAGGAATGGCAAAGTCTAGAAGCTAGACTTGACGAAAAATTTAAACCCTATTTCATGAGGTTGGAGAAGACCTTGAATAGAAATAGTTTGGGGTATGGTCCTTTGCAACCTGGAAATCTCATTCATGTTGCACAAATTCAAAGTTATGGTGGTGGAGTGACACGTATTCCTCACGACGAGGATGCCTTTAATCTAAACGCACCTCGGGCCGGTCAGATAAGAGATGTTCAAATAACTAATGCTGATAAAAATAGATTCTTAATACGAAGAGTCTGGGGTTATTCAGCAGTATTGCGAGCTGTGGAATCTTCAGTTGAAGATGCTGAAAGATCCATTAGATGGATGGTTGAAGAAATGCTTCTGACGCTTCGTCGTGAAGCTGGATTTGGAGCAGATACAATTCATCATGGAACTTATGCTAGATTTCAACGTCCAGGTTATCCCGGCACCTATTTCTTAGAGACAGGAGAATCTGCTGGGGTAGAACTTAGATTGTATTCAGATACTTATCCTGCCGT
>CAYPZU010000127.1:0-3780 GCA_964415395.1 uncultured bacterium | reverse complement strand
CGGAAAAAGAGCTGACTCGGTTTTGGAAGGAACAAATTCGTAAACACCTATCGAAAGGGAAGCTTGCTATCTGGGGAGCTGGGGCAAAGGGTGTAACATTTGCGAATCTATTCGACCCTGAAAGAGAACTTTTTGATTGCATTATTGATGTGAACACCAAGAAGCAAAATCATTTTCTTCCTGGCACCGGACATCCAATTGTGGGGGTGCATGAATTAAAAAATCGGGGCATTAAAACGGCGATTTTGATGAACCCAAATTACGAAGTTGAAAACAAGGCCTTGCTTAAAGAGCAATCCATCCACACCAACTTGGTTGTCATATGAAATGTAGATTTTGCAGCGCACCCCTTTCCCGCACCTTCTGCGATTTGGGGCGCACGCCTCTTTCGAATTCCTACTTATCCAAAGAATCACAAACGGGCTGCGAACCATTTTACCCCTTGCATGCGCTTGTTTGCGATAAGTGTCTCTTGGTTCAGGTGGGCGAATTTGAGAAACCGGAGGCTATTTTTGGTGACTATTCCTATTTTTCCTCCTATTCGGATTCCTGGTTGGACCACGTACGTAAATATACCCAGGAAATGATTTCCAGATTCGGACTGAATGAGCGCTCTCAAGTCATAGAAATAGCCAGCAATGACGGCTATCTTCTCCAATTTTTTCTTGAAAGTAAAATCCCCATACTTGGAATTGAGCCAGCCAGAAACGTGGCTGCAGTGGCAAGGGCTAAGGGGATTCCAACGCTGACTGAATTCTTTGGCGCCCGGTTTGCTCAGGAGCAGCACCTAAAAGGCGATCTCGTCATAGCCAACAACGTTTTGGCTCATGTGCCAGATCTCAATGATTTCGTCAGAGGTATTCAAATCGCTCTGGCGCAGAACGGCGTTGCTACCCTTGAATTTCCGCATCTTCTCAAGTTGATTCAGGAAAATCAGTTCGATACCATTTATCACGAGCATTTTTCATATTTCAGTTTCTATACTGTTGAAAAAGTCTTTAGCCAGCATGGATTAAGAATTTTCGACGTCGAGTCGATTCCTACTCATGGAGGATCTCTTAGGATTTACGGATGCCGCCAAAATGACGCTTCGAAGCCGAACCATCCCAGAGTGCTCGAAATGAGAGAGAAGGAGAAACAGGCGGGACTTTTGGCTTTAGACTCATATTTGGCCTTTGACAAAACAGTTCAGGAGACGAAAATCAAGCTGAGAAATCTTCTGATAAGACTGAATACAGAAGGAAAGCGAGTCGCTGCATATGGCGCTCCTGCAAAAGGAAATACTCTTTTAAATTATTGCGGGATTAGTACTGATCTTATTGAATATACAGTAGACCGAAGCCCTCATAAACAGAATAAACTTCTCCCTGGGAGCCGTATTCCCATTTATTCTCCTGATAAAATTAAAACGGAAAAGCCCAACTACATTCTCATTCTTCCCTGGAACCTGAAAGATGAAATCGTTAAGCAGCTTTCTTTTGTGAAAGATTGGGGATGCAAGTTTATCGTTCCAATTCCAGAGCCTGCGGTTCTTCCATGATGTTCATTCCGCTTGCCTTAGACGGAGCGTTTTCGATTGAGCTGGAGAAGAAAGAAGACGAAAGAGGTTTTTTTGCCAGAAGCTTCTGCGAAAATGAGTTGGCCAAACAAGGCCTTGTATCTCAATTCCCTCAATGCAATATCTCGTATAATTTAAAAAAAGGCACTTTAAGAGGAATGCATTATTCTGTAGCGCCTTCTGCTGAAACAAAGCTCGTCCGCTGCATTAGAGGAACCGCATTTGATGTTCTTGTTGATCTTCGCGCGAGCTCAAAAACCTATCTTAAATGGACGGCGATCGAAATTTCTGACAAGAATCGGATAATGATTTATATCCCCGAAGGAATCGCCCACGGTTTTCAAACTCTAGAGGATCAAACAGAGCTATTTTATCACATGTCGGTTCCATACGATCCCGCAAGTTCGCGCGTATTTTGCTGGGATGATGAAACCATTCAAATCAAGTGGCCGATATCCAATCCTATTATTTCCGAGCGTGATAGAGCTTTAAAGGCCGCATTGGAATGAAAACGGTTCTTTTAACAGGGGCTTCTGGATTTATTGGATCATACGCTTTAAAGCTTCTCCTTGAAAGAGGCTACAGGGTGTATGCCGTCTCATCAAAGGCTCAAATTTCAGAACAGCGGGGAGTTGAATGGATTCAACTGAATTTGCTTGATGAGAAAGCCGCAAAAGACGCGTTAAGGCTTTTAAAACCGACGCATCTTCTTCATTTGGCCTGGTATGCGGAGCCCCCCTTTTTTTGGGAATCCGATCAAAATCTCCTCTGGCTTGAATCCAGTTTGCATCTATTCAAAGCATTTCTCGAGAGCGGCGGGCGACGCGCTCTGATCGCTGGGACGTGCGCCGAATATAAATGGGGCCGTGCAGGCAAATGCTCTGAAACGGAAACCCGCTGTTTGCCCAACTCTCTGTATGGTAGAGCAAAGTATTCCCTTTTTCTCTTAACGCAAAAGCTTTCTGCGCTTGCTGGAATCTCTTTCGCCTGGGGCCGATTATTCCATCTCTACGGTCCGGGCGAGCATCCAAAAAAAATCGTTCGGTCTGTGATTTCCAGTCTTCTCCAGGATAGAAAAGCCCTTTGCTCAAGCGGAGAGCAGCTCAGAGATTATCTTCATGTTGCAGATGCTGCAGATGCCCTCTGCGCTCTTTTGGATAGCGCTATCGAGGGCCCTGTCAATATCGGGTGCGGAAAGCCCATCCAAATTCGAGATATTTTAAAAAAAATCGGTGAAAAGATTGGCAAGGAAGAGCTTATTCAATTAGGATCGATTCCTGTCAGTTCCGCAGATCCTGCCATTTTAGTCCCTTGCACTGGCAGGCTGAAAAATGATGTCAAATGGAGTCCAAGGATTGATCTCAGCGATGGACTCGAGCAAATGATACGATGGATGAAAGATGAAATACACAATAGACACGGATAATAAGACCTTAACCGTCCTCAAAGATAGCAAATCTGAAGTTTATTCTCTTTATTCTAAGGAAGCTTTTAATTTGATTTCTGAAAAATGGATTAAGTTAGGCTGGAACCAGAAATATTCATATACCTTTACCTGGCTTGGAAGACCTTTTATACAACTTCCCGAAGATGTCCTCAGAATGCAAGAAGTCATTTTCCAAGTGAAGCCCGATGTGATTGTCGAGACGGGCGTTGCCCATGGAGGATCTCTCATTTTTTCCGCATCTCTTTGCAAGGCTCTGGAAAAAGGCAGAGTCCTAGGCATTGATATTGAGATCCGTAAAAACAATCGAGAAGCGATTGAATCCCATTTTCTTGCGCCCTATATCACTCTCCTGGAGGGGAGTTCCGTCGATTCTTCCATCATTCAGAAGGTGAAGGAGTTCATTCGTCCGGGAGAGAAGGTTTTGGTGATCCTCGACTCTAACCATTCATATAGCCATGTTGCTAAGGAGCTGGAACTCTACCACAAATTCGTCACCCCAGGTTCCTACATCGTAGCCACAGACGGCATAATGAAAGACTTGCATGATGTGCCGAAGGGAGCGGAAAGCTGGAAGTGGGACAATCCTGCCAACGCAGCTGTAGAATTTGCAAAAAACCATCCTGAATTCGAATTAAAGAACCCCAAATGGCTTTTTAACGAAAGCGGGCTGTCGGAGAATATTACGTATTGGCCTAGCGCATGGCTTTTGAGAAAAGAATAAAGCTGTCACCCCTGACGTCCATATTTCTGGGGACGAAGATGAAAAACCTTTGGT
>CAYPZU010000126.1:0-3850 GCA_964415395.1 uncultured bacterium | reverse complement strand
GGGGCCCCTGAAAAGCCTCTTTTCTGGGGTGGGATTGCGATCTTGCCTATCCTGTTCCTTCTTATACGACAAATGCTGGTGGGTTATGCAATGGTCTCAAAATTAACATGGTTCCCAAAGTTGAGTTGTCATGCCGCAAGAAACGCGATGCGAGACTGTTATTCGGCTTCGACGCCGAAGCTCTTCAACGGATTCGTCAGGTTCTCGAACAACTTCTCGGGATTGATCATTTCCTGGATATATTGCTCCAAGCCCGCTTGCTGGAAAATTTTGTTGATCAAATCCTTCGTCGGGAACCCGTTAAGGCTATCGATCTCGTCGAACTCGATCCGCTCGATCTGCTGCGTCCGGGGCACACCGGCCAGCTTCGCCGCAAATCCCTGAATTTCAATAGTGATATTGGTAAGGATCAGCTTATGGATGATAACCTGTTTCGGATTCTTCTCTTCGGGAATCTTCGAACCGATCGCCGTCCAGTTATTCTGGGTGCCAGTCGGATTGGAAAACTCGATGCTTAAATAGACATCGTCCATTTCGATCCGATCCATCTCCGAAGGATTGTTAAAAAGAGCCCGCAACTGATAGTCGATCTCGGTTCTTGCGGCCGTAAAAGCGTGGCGGGTCTTGAAGCCGCGCGGATTCGAAATCCGGAAGTTTTTGATGACCGTTTGGCTCGGCCACATGCTGATGCTTCCCATCGAGATGGGAACCTTGAGGCGGCTTGTCAGGTAGGAAGACATGATCGGAGCTTTGATCAGCCAAAGGAACACAATGGCGGCCAAAATGACCAGCACGCTCATTTTCCAACCGAGACTTCTCATAGATAAACCCTCTCCGCTTCCTTATTCTGAAAATGGATGATTGTGCTATTTTTTTGAATCGGTTATTTACGTGACTATGAAAAAGTTCCTCCTCGGAGCCGCCCTTCTCATTCTGATTCTTCTGGGGGCGATCGTCTATCTCTGGGGAGCGAGAACATCCGTCGTCAGCCATTTCCTCTCCAGGCAGCTCCATGTGCCTGTTTCGATGCGCCAGCTCGAAATCGGCGCCAGGAGGGCCGAGATCGACCGGCTATGGATTGGAAATCCCAGCGGCTCAAGGACCTCAACCTCTTTTTCTTCTGAAGTGATGACGATCGACTCTACCTTGAACCAGATTTTGGGCAATCCCCTGATTATCGACGAAATCGATATAGCTGACATCTTCGTCGGAATTGAATTCTACGACGCCTCGGGAAAAGACAATAACTGGTCGAGAATCCTCGACGTAGATCACATTAAGAAGAACCAAGGCTCGAAAGACTATCTGATCCGGAGGCTCGTCCTGACGAACTTGACCGTCCAGGTGACAAAAGCGGACGGCTCGGTCAAACGGTATCCCACAATCCCGCGGATGGAATTCCACAACATCTCGAGCGAAACAGGCTTCCCAATCAGCGAAATCGAAAAAGCGATCTTTGATCTCGTCATGAAAGATCTCTTCCGCAAACTGCAGCTCGACCAGCTGCTCCGGACGATCGATCCGCTGAAAAATCTTCCCGGCGGCTCGAATCTCAAAAACCTACCCTTCTTTAATTGATTCCCTTACCCTGTTTGCAAAAAATTCACAAACAGAGGTAAAGTATGTTCTATTTTAAAAAAAGTTCGTTCGACTAAATGAACCTATCTCTGAGAAAACTAGGGTGAAAATATGTGGAAAGAAAAACTGACCGTCTTTATTCTTTTTCTCACAGTTTTTTTATCAGGGTGTCAAAAAGAGATGGAAAAAACCACAGACTCGCTCAAGCTCAATCTGCAGGAAGGAGACCTCCCTTCGCTTCATCCCCATGACCTGATCATTTATCTGCGGGGCATTTCCCTTTCCAAAACCCTTTTCGAGGGACTGACCCGGATCGATCAAACTGGCAAAGCCCAGCTCTCGGGCGCTGAATCGGTTCATATTTCCCCCGACGGCCTGAGCTACACATTCAAGCTGAGAAAAAACCATTGGTCCGACGGCTCTCCCGTAACGGCCCGCCAATACGAACAGGCCTGGAAAGAAGCTCTTTCTCCAACATCTTCTTGTTCGCGCGCCGATCTACTTTACATGATCAAGAACGCGAGCGAAGCGAAACGGGGACAGGCGTCTCTCGAAACGATTGGGGTAAAAGCTCTCGATTCCCAAACCCTCCAGGTCGATCTCGCCTACCCATCCCCCCATTTTCTCGAGCTCCTCGCCCAGCCGATCTGCGCCCCGCTGCAGAACCCTGAAAAAAAAGAGATGGCTGCATTCAACGGCCCTTTCGCTGTAGCGCAATGGGATCGGAACGCGCGGATGATCCTTAAAGCAAACCCCCATTTCTGGAACAAAAGCAGCGTCTCCGTCCAACAGATCGAGATTTCAATGGTTCAGGACCTCCTGACCGCCTATTCCCTCTTTGAAAAAGGGAAGATCGACTGGATCGGCGTTCCCCTCTGCTCGCTCACTTCCGAACAAATCGCCCATCTGAAAAAGAAAGGGCAGCTCCGAACCCAGCCGATTGACAGAGCCTTCTGGGTCTTCCTCAATACCCGCAGCTCCTCCCTCTCCTCTCCCTCGATCCGCCAGGCGCTCAGCATGAGCATCGACCGGAAAGCGATTACTGAACACATCCTGATCGGCGGACGCCCTCTCGAAAAAACCCTCCCCTCTTCCATCCTTCCTGTCCCCGCTATGAAGCCGATCCGCGAAAATTTATCCGAAGCCCGCCGCCTGTTCGCAGAGGGACTCAAAGAGCTCAATTTAACGGCGGAATCATTTCCTCCCCTTTCCATCGCCTACTCGCCCCACGCGAACCGGAAACAACTCGCCGAATATCTGCGCGAAATCTGGAGCCAGGCTTTCGGCATTAAGGTCAACCTCGAGGGGCAAGAGTGGAATGTGATGCGCACAAACCTCTCCAACGGCCTTTTTGAGATTTGCGGCGCTTTCGAAGCTTCCTACTACCGCGATCCAATCGAACTGTTCGAGCGGTTCACCCATCTTAACTCAGGCAACTTCCCGCAGTGGACGCACCGCCAATTCGGCGAGAAAGTCTTTTTGGCCATGAAGGAAAAAGACGCGGCGCGGCGCACCGAGCTTCTCGGCGATGCGGAACAGATTCTCGTCGACCAGATGCCATTTATTCCCATCTGCAGCGACAGCTTCCTCTTTTCACACCGCCCCGCACTAAAGGGCTACACCTTCGATTCGCTCGGCGCGATCGACTTCTCCTACGCCACCCTCAACTAGCCCCTCCCCTGTCTCTGTGGTTGATCTCATTAGAAAATAATAACAGGATCGACAGGATTAGGCAGGAAGAGCAAATCGTTCTTATTTGCGCGTTTCGCGCCTCGGTGTTCTCGGTGCTCTCGGTGGTTGATCTATCTGGGGGCGGCAGGGGGCTTCCCCCGCCCCCGCTGTAAAGCGCGCTATTTCTTCCGGGGGCGGCGGGCGACCAAGCAATCCGACTGGGGCTTCGGCAGCTTCTCCAGCTCTTTCGGGTCGACGCAGAAAATAGACCCGAGAATGTCATTCGAGAAAGCCCCCAGCGAACCGGAGACGCCGATGTCTTCGGGCGACTCGTGATTGAAATAGATCGCGAAGTGCATCTCTCCCTTCCCGATGTTTTCGATGTAGTGGAAATAGGCGGGTGGAATGATAACGATATCGCCCTTTTCGACGATGAATTCGTCCCTTTCCCCATCCGGGCTTAAGATGATCATCCGCGCCCTCCCTTTCACAACGTAGTCCATCTCGGCGGCGTTCGGGTGCCAATGGGGCTCGCGGATGCCCCCGGGACTCAGGCGGAGATCGAAAAGGGTGATCTTGTCGAGAACGGAAAAAAACTCCT
>CAYPZU010000125.1:541-3852 GCA_964415395.1 uncultured bacterium | reverse complement strand
GAGGTGAATGAGGCCCACGTTGGAACAGAACTGGAATTCACTGGTCGTGACATTCCGCGCAATAGGAATGCAACTTGTGCCCGGAACGCCGGGAGTTCCGCAATCGTACTCCATACCAAAGTCGATGACAGTAACGGGTGTAATAAATACACGATGAAGTCTGGATCCAACGCAACTCGTCACAGGATCAACCCATGAATAGAAGACGGTATCAAATTGGTTTACGGCAGCAAGCGAAGGATCAAAGATCACTTCATCAAAACCTGAACCATTGGTGTATGTGCTACCCATAGCACTACCTACACTGATGGTAAAGTTACCACCGCTCTTTGTTCCCGTTAGCGGAATAGGAGGACTATTCTCCGCCGTAGGAACAACGGGCAATCCTACAAAATTGATGTTGGGCAGTCCGTTGATCCGCAATTTCATCGTGTCGCGTGCCACCAGGCAAGGTCCGGCACCATCAGGGTCATTGGCTGTTAAAACCAACGTTTGAATAACCACTGCATCCAGAGGAGGATTACTGGTATGGGTATATGTAGGCATGTCTACCGTACTGCCGGGTACATAACTGCCAGGTCCACCAGACCACGAAATCCCGTTCGGGGCAAACGTTGTAACTCCCAGCAGCGTTACGCTTGGCACGGTTGAGCAAATGGCAATATCAGGGCCAGCTGAAACCTGCGCTCCGGGATTAATATTAACACTGATATCAAAAGGATTACCAAGGCAACCACCAACACCCGTGGGTATAACCGTGTAAACCACTGTCTGCTGCACAAAGGTGGTGTTCACCAGTATGTCATTAATTACACCGGTGGTCTGACTGAATGTACTCTCCCCTGTAACATTCGGATTTGCCGCCGCCGACCAAAGGAATGTAGAAGGCAAGGCATTGCCAATATTGATATTGTTCTGGAGGTTATAACTCACAGGATTGTTACTGCAAATATCCGGCGCTGACGAAGTCGTACCGACTGGTTCCGGACTTACCGTAACCTGAATCGTAAAGTTTGCCCCCTGACAACCGTTAACCCCCGTTGGAGTTACGGTATACGTTACTACCTGATCGATATTGGTAACGTTGTTTACGATATCGGTAATCCGTGGCCCTGTGACCGGCGTAGTGCTTTCGCCAGTGACATTGGCATTGGCGGCTGCAACCCAGCTGAACGTACTTCCCACATTGTTACCCAAAATGGCGATGTTGTTGAGCAAATTGTAGTTCGAGGAAACATCACTGCAGGTCGAAACTGACTGGTTAACACCGATCGGTGCCGGCTTCACCGTAATGGTTATCGCAAAGTTGTCGCCTAAGCACAGACTGATTGTTCCGGTCGGTGTTACGCGATAGGTTACCAGCTGATCAACACCAGTAGGGTTCACCAGGACATCAGAAATTACACCAGTAGCCTGAGGTACTAAGCTCTCTCCTGTAACGCTCGGATTTTCTACAGGGACAAACCAGCTGAATGAAGAAGGCATTCCATTGCCCAGAGCATTGATATTGGTTGCCTGTATATCATACGCAACAGCTGTGTTGCTACAGATGGTCGCCGCATGATTCACTCCGTGAGGTTCGGGCTTCACAGGCACAGTTACCGTAAATGGGTTGCCAGCGCATCCTGCTGCTGTGACGGGTGTAACCGTATATACAACATCGATACTGGCAAAGGCGTTGTTCGTGTTGGTCCATACATCATCGGCAAGTTCCGTTGCATTCTTGCCTGTCCCAGCACTCACAGTTCCACCACTCTGAATCAGTCCGTTGCTGTTGGTTGATATATTGTATGTCAGTGCTCCGGGTGTCACCAGGTTGTAGCCAACGGCCGTATCGCTGCACAATGCTGCGGCAGCAATGGGCCCTGAAACAGGCTCTGGTTGTACGGTCACCTGAACAACATAAGGTAAACCAATGCATCCAGCGCTGCTGATCGGAGTAATCGTGTAGTCAACAAAGACATTTACACCCGTGGTGTTCGTCCACGCGTCGTCAATAAGTTCGTTAGGTCCTTTGCCAGAACCGGCGCTAACTGTTCCCGCACTTTGAATCAACCCATTCGGATTGGTGGCAATAATAGAGCTTGCCGCACTCACGCTTCCACCTGTGGTGGTCAGCACGCCTGCCGCACCGATTGCAACGTCGCTGCACGAGAGCGGAGTTGTCGGCACACCCACGGGCACTGGATTAACGGTAATCACAACAGCTACCGGAGCGCCTGGGCACAAGCCCGGACTTGTCGGTGTGATCATATAAGTCGCGGTGATCGGCAAAGCACCGGTGTTCACAAGCACATCCGTAATTGTCAACGCGGTGATTTCAGGAACAGCTACACCGGGAGTTCCCTGCACGCTCGCATCCGACATCGTCGGTGCCAGCCAGCTGTAGGTCGTTCCTGCTGGAAGTCCCGCAGGGGTCAACGTCACTTTGTAGTTCACTGCATCACCACTGCAGATCGTCTTGGTCTGCGATGCCGTGATCACTGGTGCCGGGTTGATCGTGATCACTACCGCTACCGCTGCTCCCGTGCATCCTGCGCCACTCGTAGGCGTTATGGTGTAGGTCGCCGTAATGGGTGAGCCTGTCGCGTTGGTAAGAACGTCGGTAATCGTCAAGGCATTGGCCTCGGCTACCGCCACTCCTGCCGTACCCTGAGGGCCACCTGCAGACATCGTCGGTGCCGACCAGCTGTAGGTCGTACCCGCCGGTGAGCTGGCAGGGGTCAGCGTCACTTTGTAGTTCACCGCATCACCACTGCAGATCGTCTTGGTCTGCGCTGCCGTAATCACTGGTGCCGGGTTGATCGTGATCACCACCGCCACCTGGGCTCCTACACACCCTGCTCCACTCGTTGGGGTGATGTTGTAGGTCGCTGTGATCGGGGCGCCCGTCGTGTTGGTAAGTATGTCGGTAATGGTCAGCGCACTCGACTCCAGTACGGCCACTCCTGCTGAACCCTGAACGCTCGCATCCGACATCGTCGGCGCTAACCAGCTGTAGGTCGTTCCCACAGGCTGCCCCGCCGGGGTCAGCGTCACTTTGTAGTTCACGGCCTGGCCGCTGCAGATCGTCTTGGTCTGTGCTGCCGTAATCACTGGCGCCGGGTTGATCGTGATCACCACCGCTACCGCTGCTCCTACGCAGCCTCCGTTGCTGGGAGTTATGTTGTAGGTCGCCGTAATCGGGGCGCCTGTCGTGTTAACAAGGTTGTCTGTGATCGTTAATGCGTTCGCTTCAGGAACAGCTACACCCGCTGTTCCCTGCACGCTCGCATCCGACATCGTCGGTGCCAGCCAGCTGTAGGTCGTTC
>CAYPZU010000125.1:0-441 GCA_964415395.1 uncultured bacterium | reverse complement strand
CTTTGTAGTTCACTGCATCACCACTGCAGATCGTCTTGGTCTGCGATGCCGTGATGACAGGCGTTGGTTTGATCGTGATTGTGAATGTCTCCTCATTAGGAACCGTGGTTGTGCAACCGTTTTTCGTTGCACGAAGTGTAATTGTGCCTACGAGATCAGCTCCAGTAAAGTTATTGGGAGCGATGTAGCTAATGTTGCCAGTACCCGTCAGAGGTAAACCGATTGCGGTATTCGAATTATCCCAGCTAAACACTTCACCGCCACCCGTACTCGCACTGAACGAAATAGTAATGGTTGATCCGGGGCATACATTCACGTTGGCAACTGCTGCTGGAATGGGCTCCTCGTAGTTGGTCAGTACCACTTCATCAAAGCTTGTGCACGTACCGTTGGTGATCGTCCAGCGGACGACCGTCACGGAGCCTGCCGTTACCCCCGTTA
>CAYPZU010000124.1:0-4056 GCA_964415395.1 uncultured bacterium | reverse complement strand
CCTCACGCACGAGCTTCGCTCGTTGCTCCCGGGCCGGCGATTCGCCGCGGGTTCAACCGCGGCTTCATTCGAATCCATACGCGACACACGCAGGTGTGTCGCTCAAGTCTCAAAAAAAAAGGCCTTTGCTTTCGCAAAGGCCTATTTGAGACTTGATGGATTCGAACCATCGACCCTCTCATTAAAAGGGAGGGAGAAGTCCACTATATCTAGCCCTATCCAATCGTTATGGGCATAAGCGTAAAACACTTGTCTATTCAATGCAATCGGATTGTGCTGGTTTTTGACGGTGCAATAGGAAGCTCGATGCACCGCCATTGCACCAAATGCACCCCTCAACCTGCTTGACAATCAAATTATTTTTTGACAGATGGCCATTGAGGAGGGTTTGTGCAAAGGCTGCTTCCTCATTTGAGGAGATGCAGGATGCAAATAAAGTCTAGACAACGAGTTACAGATCATGGCGAGGTTTTTACGGCGGAGCGCGAGGTTCGAGCTATGCTTGACCTCGTCAACTCTGAGACGATGCGCATTGAATCGCGCTTTTTGGAGCCTGCATGTGGAGACGGGAACTTTCTTGCAGAGGTCTTGCGTCGTAAGATTGCCATCATAAAAGATCGCCATGCAGCTGATTTCGAACGTTATACGCTGCTTGCTGTAAGCACTTTATATGGCATCGATATTTTACAAGACAACGTGTGCACGTGTAGAGAGCGCTTATTACGACAGGTTGATGGATGTGCCAGCGCATATCGTAATGCCGTTAAATACATCATCAGCCTCAATATCATATGGGGCAATACCCTTACCCTGAGAACTCCGGACAAAAAACAAACACTCATCACCTTTCCTGAATGGTCATTGGGGGAAAATGGCATGATTCAGCGTCGCGATCACACACTTTCTTCGTTATTCTCCGCTTCCTATCAGACCGAACTCTTTGAAAATCACAAATCTATAGAATATCCCCCCGTTCATTATCTCAAACTAGGACGGGACTATGCGAACACATAATCCCGATGTTCTTCTACATCTTGCCGACTTGAGTAGTGACGAAGTTTTCACCTCTCCCAAACTTGCTAATGATCTTCTCGACTTGCTTCCTCAAACCATCTTCTCCAACAAAAGCACCACATTTCTTGATCCCGTTTGCAAATCGGGAATCTTCTTGAGGGAAATCGCAAGACGTCTTCTCAAAGGATTGGAAAATGATTTTCCAGACCTACAAGAACGCATCAATCACATTTTTACCAAACAACTCTTCGGCATTGCTATTACAGAACTCACTTCACTCATTTCTCGCCGTAGTGTCTACTGCTCCAAAGCCGCTAACGGCAAATACTCCATTTGCACCCAATTCAAGAATACGCAAGGTCACATCTTCTTTACCCCACTTCAGCACACGTGGAAAGGCAATGCCTGTACCCACTGTGGCGCAAGAAAAGAGCGCTACGACCGCGCAGACACTCAAGAGTCGCACGCCTACAATTTTATCCACCCCCATAAACATAAGGTTCTCGACAATATGCAATTTGACGTAATTATCGGAAATCCGCCTTACCAGCTTAGCGATGAAGGGCACGGTAAAAGTGCCATGCCCATCTACGACAAATTTGTCTTACAAGCCAAGAAACTCAATCCAAGATACTTGGTTATGATCATCCCTTCTCGTTGGTTCGCAGGGGGTAAAGGCTTAGATAAATTCAGACAAGAAATGCTCAATGATACCAGAATCAAAAAACTAGTCGATTTTTGGGATGCACGAGATTGCTTCCCCAAGGTCGACATTGCGGGTGGAGTATGCTACTTCCTTTGGGATCGTGAATATTCAGGCATTTGCACAATCGTCAATAAACACAAAGAAAAGGAAGCCATTTCCAAGCGCCCACTGAATGAATTTGATACCTTAGTGAGATTTGATACGGCAGTCAACATCATCAAAAAAGTTCAGAAGTTTCGGGAATCTACGATGGAAACTCAAGTGTCTAGTCGAAATCCATTTGGATTTAGCACAAAGGATCGACCTTCAGGCAGGGGGGAATTAACATTATTAACTTCTAAAGGGCAGGGTGCGATTGAAAAGAGCAAAGTTTCCTCTGGCAAGCAATATATCAATCAATGGAAAGTCATCACCTCTAACGCCTCCTACGACCATGCGGGGCAGCCAAATAGCGAAGGAAAACGGAGAGTTTTATCAAGACTAGAAATCCTGCCCCCAAACACAATTTGTACTGACAGTTATATCGTAGTAGCAAGTTTTGACCACCGACAGTATGCCGAGAATTTATACTGCTACCTGAAAACCAAATTTTGCCGCTTCCTAATTGCTCAACTCTCTTCTTCTCAACATATTACAAAAGACCGTTTTGCATTTGTTCCCCAACAAGACTATTCCAAAAAATGGACTGATGGACAGCTCTACAAGAAGTATGGGCTAACGATCGATGAAATCGAATTCATTGAAAATATGATACTGCCGATGGAAAGCAAATGAGCGATTTTTTCCCACAAAGACCAAAGGTAGAACCCAAGATTTATGCGTATACGGATTCACACCACGAGTATGTGGGTTTGCTTAAAATTGGGTATACAAGTCGAGATGTGCGGGAACGAATGGAGGAGCATTATCCAACCAAAGCGCCCAAACAAGTATGGAAGATCGTTTTAGAAGAGAGCGCCGTAAGAAACGATGGCACCGTATTCACCGATCGCGATGTGCATCGATACTTGAGAAAAAAGAAGTTTAAAAACCCCGAAAGTTCAGAATGGTTTGAGTGTACGGAAAAAGATGCTCAAGCAGCTATTTTAGCTGTCAGACGACGCGAAATTAATGAAGAGAACCGAACGCTTGCTTTCCCTATGCGTCCCGAACAAAAAGCTGCGGTAGACATCGCAGCCAATTATTTTACTAAGGCTAAAAAAGAGAATTCAAAAAAGACTCCCCACTTCTTATGGAATGCCAAAATGCGTTTCGGCAAGACTTTTGCTACCTATCAGTTAGCGAAGAAGATGGGTTGGAAAAAGGTGCTCATTTTGACATTTAAGCCGGCAGTGGAATGCGCATGGGAAGACGACCTAAAATCCCACATCGATTTCGAAGGATGGCAATTCGTATCGCGGAAGAATGCGATTGCCTCCGAGGTGGACAAAAAACGACCTATCATTTGCTTTGGTTCTTTTCAGGATTATTTAGGCAAAAATACGGCGGGAGGAATCAAAGCGAAAAATGAATGGGTGCATTCGACACACTGGGACTGCGTCGTACTGGATGAGTATCGTTTCGGAGCTTGGAGAGAAAGCGCCAAGGAACTATTCGAGGCTGAAAAAGACGAGCAAGACATAACACCTGAATTCACCGAGGGAGAACTGCCCATCACAACAGATGCTTATCTTTATTTAACGGGAACTCCATTTCGATCGATTTTCACAGGTGAATTCATCGAGGAGCAAATTTATCATTGGACTTATACAGATGAGCAGCGTGCCAAAGCCGCATGGGAAGGAAAAGACAATCCTTACCTGTCGCTGCCCCGCATGGTGATGTTGACGTACAAAATGCCTGAAAGCGTTCGCTCCGTAGCGTTACAAGGCGAATATGACGAATTCGATCTCAACGAATTTTTTTCCGCAGAAGGCAAGGAAAAGAATGCTCGTTTTAAACACGAATCAGATGTGCAAAAATGGCTTGACCTCATTCGTGGAGAAATGACCAAAGATGCTCTGAGGTTAGGAAAAGACAAGCCCCCTATGCCATATTCCGATACAAGGCTTTTGCACGTACTCACACACTCTCTCTGGTACTTGCCGTCAGTCTCTTCCTGTTTTGCCATGGCGAATTTACTCAAGCAAAAACAAAATAGCCTATATCACAAATACCAAGTCATTGTAGCCGCCGGAAATAAAGCCGGCATGGGAGCGGACGCATTAAAGCCTGTTGAAGAAGGAATGGATAACCCGCTCCAGTCTCAAACAATCACACTATCATGCGGAAAATTAATGACAGGCGTTTCCGTGCGGCCATGGACTGGTATTTTTATGCTTAGAAACATAGAAAGC
>CAYPZU010000123.1:0-4074 GCA_964415395.1 uncultured bacterium | reverse complement strand
CCCTCCTGGGTCGCCTGGCGCACCAGGTACTCCGCCAGCGGGTACTCCGGCACCGGCGGCGGGTCCACGAACAGCATCGGACTGACGCCCAGCGCGTCGGCCAGGGGGCGGATGCTGAGCGCGCTCGGCACCGCCTCCCCGTTCACCCAGCGGTTGACCGTCTTGGGCGCCACGTCCAGCCTGGCCGCCAGCTTCGGCGGCGTGAGGCCTGCCGCCTCCATCGCTTCCTTGATCGCTCGCGCCAACCGGCGCTGAGCTTCTGACTCGTCCGTCACGTCCGAGACGGTACGCGCGCCGCAACGCGCGCAGCCGACCGGGTGTGCCACGGCCCGCCCGATTCCGCCGGGAACGACGGTCAGGAAGTTTCGTGGCGGACTTGACATAACATGACTATAGCGTCACGATGCCGTGGCGATGGTTACACCGACGTTCCAATCCCGCCAGGAGCAGGCGCTCCAGTTCCAGCACGGCGCCTCCGTCGAGGAGCTGCTGCGACGTCTCTACGTGGACGAGGGCCTGACGCAGGCGCAGGTCGCGGAGCGGCTCGGCGTCCACGTCCGGTCCGTGATCCGGTGGATGGCCAAGTACGGCATCCAGACGCGCGATCGCCGCGCGCTGGTGGCGTCGTGAGCGGCCCGCGTCTGCTGCGCCCGCGCAGCATCCCGGTCGCGCCGTTCCAGCTCACCCTGGACGGTTTGCTCGACCGCCACCCCGACGCTCGACGCATCGGCTTCACCCGGACCGGTCGGCCGTTCGCGGTGCTCCAGGGCGGCGGATCCCGGAGCCCCGAGCCCGAGCCGGTCGCGCTGAGGCGCGCGGCATGAGCGGCGATCCGGACGGCACCACCAGGGGCGCGGCGTGCTGCGCGATCGGCTGCGTCGTGGCCATGGCGGGCGTGACGGGCTTCCTGCTGCTGGTCGCCTGGGTGCTCGCGCCGTGGATCGGCGAGGCGCTCGCGTGACCCCGCAGGACGCGCTGGTGAAGGCGCTTGCCACGACCGGCTTCGAGCCTACCGGGCTCCTCACGGTGGCCGCTGGCCCCATCCTCTCCGCCCTCGCCGCCGATGGCTGGACCGTCGCGCGGACGCAGGACGCCAGGGATGGCGAGGCGCTGCGGCTGCTGCGGGAGGCGCGCGAGGGCTGCTGGCCCATCCTGTCCTGCCGCGACAAGCCGTTCGTGATGTACGGACACGGCGCCGCGATGCTCGTCAAGGCAGATGGCGACACCATCGCCGACGCCGCCGACGCCTGCCGCGAAGCCATCGAGGCCACCCGATGACCCGCTGCCACCGCACCGACGCCCACCGCTGCACGCTCGGCGTCCACCTGGAGCGCGCCGCCGAGCCGCCGCTGTGGCCCGCGCTCGTCGTCCTGTGCTTGGCCGTCGCGGCGTTCTTCGCGTCCGGGACGGTGCGGGCGTGAGCGTCGTCATCGATACCACGCGCGTCGCGCCCCGTGCCAAGCGGCGCATCTGCGTGGACTTCGACCTGACGCTCGTGGACTGGGGTCCGCTGTACGAGGTCCCGGAGCCGCTGCCGGGCGCCGTCGAGGCCGTCCGAACGCTGGTCGAACGCGGGTACGAGGTCGTCATCCTCACCAGCCGCCTCAGCCGGACGTGGTGGGCCGAGCACTGCATCGACTCGGGCATGGACCCGGAGTCCTTCGGGCGTGGCCAGCGGGCGATCGTCGAGGAGTCGCTGAGCCGGATGGGCCTCGGCGGGGTGCGGGTCACGGCCGAGAAGGTCCCGGCGCTGGCGTACATCGACGACCGGGCCATCGCCTTCGGTGGCGACTGGCGCGAGGTCCTGCGGACCATCCCGGAGGTCCAGCGATGACCGCCATCGAAGACCAGCCGCCGCCCATCCCCAGCGAACGACCTGCGGTCTGGGACCTCGTCATCGAGGACATGCGTCAGCGGGACGTGACCGGGCGCGCCCGATACGGGACGCCGCTCCAGCCTCACAACGGCCGGGACGCGCTCGTGGACGCGTACCAGGAGGCGCTGGACCTCGTCGTCTACCTGCGTCAGGCCATCGCCGAGCGGGACGGTGCGCGATGACCGGCCACCCCGACGCGGTCATCGCCCTGCTGGCGCCGCTCCTCGCGGTCGTCCTGATCGTGGCCTGCGCGCTGCTGCTGATCCTGATCGCCCGCGCGCTCCGGGAGTGCCTGGCGCTGGCGAGGCCCGCCGAGGAGGACCGCTGCGGCGGGACCTGCCGCGGCCATCACGCGGCGCCGCGAGGGCGCTGACCCAAGAGGAAGGCCGCGGGCCCGGCTCGGAAGGCGTAGGGCACCGCGGCGCAACGAGGAGATTGTCGATGGGAACGGTAGGGACCGCAAGCGAGAGGGCCCTGGACGACATCGGGGACGAGCAGGTGGTGGCGCTCTGGAACGACTCAGCGGCGCTGGAAGACCTGATGCTCGACGTCAACCAGTCAATCCAGTGGGTCGACCAGCAGCTGGGCGACCGGGACCGCCGGACGCCGGACGGCGAGCGGATGGACGGGTACGCCTGGTTCGAGTGGCGGGCCCGAGCGCTCGGCGCGAAGCGTCACAAAGTGGCGCTGTATCGCCGTCTGAAGGCGCGGATCAAGGAGCTGCACCGCGCCGAGCACGATGACACGCAGTGGAAGGAGCGCGGTCGCGCGATCGCCGCGGACCGCGACGAGACCTTCCGGCGCATGGTCGACGCCCTCGAACACATCGAGGCGCTGCTGGACGAGCGGCTCCCGAAGGCGGTGACGGCATGACCATGCCGCTGCTCCCGGACGGGCCGGTCCGCTGCCCGTCCACGCCCCATCGCCACGATCCGATGCCGGCCAGGCCCGTCGGCGGCCGCTGCGCCTACGGGGAGCCCGGCCGCCCCGGGAACATCTGCGGCCGGACGCCGACGGCGCTGTACGTCAACCCCACGGCCAAGGTGCTCAACACTTTCAGGTGCTCGGACCACGACCGCGAGGTCAACCGGGCCGAGGCGGAGCGCCAGGGCTTCCGGCGCCTGCCGGTCGGAGCGGCGTCGTGAGCGGCGCCGAGATGATCGCCGCCGAGCGCCGGCGGCAGGTCGAGGTCGAGGGGTACGACGCCCGGCACGACGCGGGGGTCGGGAGCAAGCAGCTGACCGACGCGGCCATCGCCTACGCGTGGGCATCGAAGGATCCCTTCGACCCCGCGTTCGCCAAATGGTGGCCGTGGTCGGATGAGGCGTGGAAGCCCACCGGCGACCGCGTCCGGGACCTGGTGAAGGCGGGCGCGTTGATCGCGGCCGCCATCGACGTCGAGCTGGCCAGCCGCGGGGGTGCGGAGTGAGCACGCGCGGCATGGCCCACGCCCATCGACGGATCGCGCTCGCCGAGCGGGCGCAGGCGCGCACGCAGCGCCGGGCGCTCCTGCTGCTCGCCTCGTGCGACGCGGAACAGGACCCATCCCCGGCGGTCGTCTCCCGGCTGGACCGGCTCATCGGGGAGGCGGATGCCCTCTGGGAACGTCTGAGCGGCATGCCCGAGGCCGAGGCGCAGCTGCGCCAGGCGTGGCGGGTGGCGGCATGAGCCGAGACACCATCCCCAGCGGTCGCTGCCCGTCCTGCTCGCGCCGCGTGCGCGTCACGGACCGCGGGGTGCTCGCGATCCACGGTGGCCCGACCTGCCCGGGCTCTGGGCTGCCCCCGAAGGGCGGTGTGCGATGAGCATCCCGTTGCCGCCGTTCTGGCATCGCGTCGAGTGGACCCCCGGATGTTGGCCGTGGCTCGGCTATCTCCAGCCGTCAGCAGGCTACGGGATGCACGGCCGGCGACTGGCACACAGGGTCGCCTACGAGCTGGCCGTGGGACCGATCCCGCAGGGGCTCGAGCTCGACCACCTGTGCCGCAACCGCGCCTGCTGCAACCCAGCTCACCTGGAGCCCGTGTCGCACCGAACGAATGCGCTCCGCGGCGAGGGCGTCGGTGCTCGCAACGCGCGGATGAGCGCCTGCCCGTGCGGGCGCCCCTATGCCCTCGTGGACGGGGGAAAGCGCCGATGCCGACCGTGCCGATACCGGCAGCAGAACGCCGCTCGTCGCGCACGTCGGTCAGCCGCGA
>CAYPZU010000122.1:0-4362 GCA_964415395.1 uncultured bacterium | reverse complement strand
GACGAAAGGATTCGAGATCGGCTCCGGCTTTGACGAAGCAAGAATGAAAGTCTCGGAGCACAACGTCGCGTTCGACGTCGACGGGAAGGGGCGCATCACGACAGCGACCAATTTCGCAGGGGGCACCCTCGGCGGGATTTCGACCGGGCTGCCGCTCACCTTCCGGGTCGCCTTCAAACCCACCTCCAGCATCAAAAAGGCGCAGAAAACGGTGAATCTCAAGGGAGAGAAAAAACCGTTCAAACTCCCTGAAGGGTCGCGCCACGATCCGTGCGTCGCCATCCGGGCGGTGCCTGTGATCGAAGCGATGCTCGCGCTCGTTTTGGCCGACGCGCTTCTTTTGAATCGCTGCTCCAAATTATGATCTGGATCGCCGCCTCGATGCTCCTCTCCACACCTGAAATCAACGAATTGAACCAAAAATGCTATGACGCCCAGGCCGACCGGTGGCTCCGGTTCCCCTTCCAGTCCGTTTTGCCCGGCTGGGTAAAAGCTTACGCTATTCCCGGACACGTTCTGGATATCGGCTCCGGCAACGGGATCTTAGCCTCCTGGCTCAAAGAAAATGGGTTCGACGTCCTCTGCCTCGATCCTTCTTCGGAAATGACCCGCAGATGCCGGGAAAAAGGGCTGGAAACGGTTCAAACGACAATCCAGGAATTCCAATCCCGAGAAAGCTTTTCCTCCGTTTTTGCCATCCTCTCGCTCATCCATGTTCCGAAAGCCGAACTTCCGCTTCAGGCCGAGAAGATCGCTTCGCTGCTTCCCTCCGGCGGAATGTTTTTCATGGCCCTCATCGAAGGCTCTGCCGAGGAAGTGAAAGAACGGGAAACGGGCTATCCCCGCTTTTTCTCGACGTTCCAGAAAGAGGAAGCTCTCGCCTATTTCGCTCCCTGGTTCGACCTGATTGCATTCGAGCGCTCTCCCAGCACAAACACGGCGACGCCCAGCCTTCTCTTCGCCCTGAAAAAAAAGTGAGCTTATGTCCGCCGTCCTGAAAGCCATCTCGCGCGCGCCCCGGATCCCGGAAGGTTTAACTCCGCTCAACATCCTCGCGGAAGCCGTTCCGATGAATCCTCCCGTTCGACCGAAGGGGCCGCCGCAGCTCGCCGCGTGGCAAAAAGCCGCCCAAGAGCACCAGTTAGGCTGGCGCTACGAATACACCGGAGACGAGACGGCGAATTACATCCGGCGGAAAGGGGTCTGGGAATATGAAGAGCTCCAGATCGACTGTTTAGGCCAGCTCGAAGCGCTCCCTGAACATCCCGCAACGGCCCCGGCGGTGAAAAAACTGATCGAGGAGGTCGAACGGCTGGCGAAACTTTTCGATGGGCTGGAGGATCGGATGGAAAAAGCGATGGACGACTTCCATTTTTATACGGAAGAAATCCTCGATGCCTCGGAAAAAGAGAGCCCGGAAGAGGCGGCGCAGCTAGCCCGCATTGCGCTGGCCCATCAGGACATTCTGACGGGCAAGCTCGACAAGATCTATGCAGCCGTCGGCGCCGAATGGGACGTCTTCCATCGCTGCAGCGTAAAATTCACCGCCCACTGGCCGCTTCACAGCCGGGAGAAGAACGCGGCTCCCAATTTTTTCGGCGGGCCGCCGTTTGATCTGGCAGCCCACCGGACGCAGGTGGAAGAGCTCTACAAAACCTACAAGACTCTCCTCGACGTCCACGGGATCTATCTTTCCCGCTTTCTGTCGGCGGTCATCCACACCCGCTCCCTCGTCGGCCAGCCAGTCCCCTGGCTGAGGAGCAAAGCAAATCCTACTGAAATTCGGCCTGCCGCGCGACCACCCTCTTGATGATTTCGGTCGTCGAAATCCCTTTCGTATAGGGCACCGTTCTGAAAATCCCGAGGTCGAGAGCGGCGCCATACTGATCTCTAAGCGTCGCCTGATTGAAATCGTCGCCGTGGACGATCACGTCGATCTCATGCTCGCGGATCCACTCCTCGGTGAGCCTTAGCGGCGGATCGACAATCACTTCATCGACATAGCGGCAGGCGCCGATCACGGCGGCACGCTCTTCGAGCGTCAGAATCGGCGTCCTCTTGTACGACTCCACCGTGTCATCGGCCACCACGCCGATCATCAGCACATCGCCAAATGCGCGGGCCTGCTTGAAAAAGGCGACGTGGCCCGCATGGAACAAATCGCCGACGATATCGGCATAGACGCGCCGCGGCCGCTCTTCCGCACACAACCCAGTCAGCATAAGACAAAAGAGTCCAATCATTCGAATCATCGCATTCCCCTTGGTAAAAAATCGGCGGGAATCTTGGACGACTCAAACTTAATTTTCAAGCGCGCAAAAGAATATTTGACAGCGCGCGGGGACTGACCTAAAGTAGACCTTTTTTAAGCTAAGGCAAGCCATGTTCAAACTGAATGCCCTGTTTCTGGTCGCCGCCGCCCTCTCATTTGCCCAAGAACCCTCTTTTGCAGAAATCGCCCAAAACGCTCCCGGCAAATCCAACTATTCCCCTCCTGAACCTGCTGGAAACGACTCATGGGTCTTCTTTGTCGACGCCGATTGGCTATTTTGGAAGCCTTTTGCGGAAGGCTACGAATTCGCCTACGGAAACCAGACGATCGAGCCTGACAATCCAATCCAGAATGAACGCTACATTATTGAGCCGAACGCCTACAACATTCACTTTAATTTCGGCTCAAACTACCGCATTATCGCCGGTTCGTGCCTCCGCTGCCTCAAACGGGACATTCTGGCGAAATTTACCCGCGTGACGGCTTCCGCAACGGGGAGAAAATTCTCTTTCGGCAACCCTATCGGCTATGAAATCCTCGGGCCCAACCTTTCGCGGCCCTGGACTTTGGGCACAGAATCAAAGCTCGCCCCTGGATACATCCAGGCAAGGCAGGCGGAAGACCTGAAATGCTTTGATTTCGAGTTCGGCCGGGTGATCTGGGATCTGGGCCCCTCGAGCTACCGGATGCAGGTGGGAGGAAGAGCGGCAAGTCTTAAAAGCACGCTGGAACTGCATTGCGAGGCTTCCTCTCCGGGAAACAGCTACGACTATTCCGCCCTCAGCGACATGAAGATAGAAAATTTGTTCCAGGGCGGCGGCCCGCGGTTCGGAGGCCTTTTCGACTTCCGCATCTACAAAGGCGTTCACTGGCTGAACGAATTCGGATACGCGATCCTCTGGGGCCGCTTCGACATGAAGCAGAACGAAACGTTTTACCCGGAAGGCGGCACGGCTACGCAGGAAGGCGTCGCCAACCTGCTGCTGACGCAGCATACCGTGAAGCAGAACTTCCAGCTCTCGACGGCTCTCGCCTATGTTCTGCAAGCCTATTCGCGCGAATTCAAACTAAAGATCGGCTATGAGATCGACTACTGGCTGAACATGAACATTCTGCCCCGCTTCACTTCAGCCCAGTTCTCCGATACGGTTTACGTAAGACAAAAAGGGGACGTCTATTTTCATGGATTGGTCGGCGAAGCAGGCCTGGCATTTTAAGGAGGACCATGAGGCATATCTATCTGACAGCGATTTCTTTTATGCTGAGCGCCGCTTGCATCGCCAAGCAACCCGAACCAGCCTCCCTGCAAGCGCCCGTTTGCTGCGAACCCGGCAGCTACCGGGGAATCCCTCTGACCTTTTTGACTTCCGTTCCTGAAGCGATCGGATTCGAGGTGAACGCCTCCTATCTCTACTGGAATGTGCTCTCCGACGCCATGGATTACGCCTATACGTTTGTCGAGAACGGAAGTCCGAACGGAGCTCTTTACCAGACAGACGCCCGGATCGTCCGCGCCGACTGGCCTTGGGAAAGCGCCCCCCGCGTAGAAGCAGGCTTCGCCGGCAAGTTTTGGGATACGAAAGCCTCCTGGACCTATTTTAAAACCAGCGATTCCGCATCTATTTCGGAAGAGACGTTCCAGCCTGGAGGCTCGGTAGGAGCGATCGCCAGACGGCTCAGGCTACTCTGGCTTATCGAGTCCCGGAAACAGCCCGGATTGCCCAATTCGCTTTTCCAGGACGTCACGGACGCCGAAGCTTCTTCCAGCATCAAATACACAACCGCCGACTGGGTAGCCGGCTGCTCCCTTTCCTTAAATGAGCACTTTTATCTGCGCCCCTTTTTCGGAGCGAGGGCCGCCTGGATCAAACAGGATCTGCAAATCGATGCCGTCGACGTGAACGCGGCCATGACAGGAGAGCTCTCCCGAACGACAACCAAACTTCATAACTTCTTCCGCGGCTGCGGCCTTTATTTTGGCGGCAATGGCAAATATTATGCGACCTCCTGGTTCTCCTTTTATGCCAACGCTTCTCTTTCCCTTTTGGCCGGCTCCTTCGAGCTGAAGGAAAATCAGACGTCGATCGTGC
>CAYPZU010000121.1:0-4366 GCA_964415395.1 uncultured bacterium | reverse complement strand
CCGCAAATTTACAGTGCTAACGGGACGCACGTTCTTTGTTTGGATTTCTGTTTGCGGAGTAGGCGCTGTGGGCGCTGTTTGGCAGCGGGTTTTCTGTACTCCTGACAGTCAATCATGGCTTTGCACAACGGCATCGTTAGGAAGCATGCTTGTATTTGCGTCTATGGGTGGGTTGGCATACCAAATTCTTTCCATCAATGTTCAAAAGATACGGGAAATGAAAGATAAGCCTGATGATCTATCCATAAGAATTTCTGAACAATTCGATTCATCAAATCTTTCTCTTGGAATTCAGTCCGGAGTGATTGGAGCTCGAGGTGTACGCGAACAAACCGATGACAACGGAATGCGGAATTCCTCTTGTCCTGGTGAAATATCTTCATCAGTTGGGGGAGAAGCTTCGCAAATTTCTCATCAGGATAATGAGTTGAATGATGTTTTAGATCAGATTCAAGAAAGAAGAAGAAAAATTAATATCTTGCGAGAACGTGCGCGAGAATCTATTAAACATATATAAAATGGAGTTTGTATGTCCTTAAGTATACAAAAAACTGCTGGGGATAATTCTCAAACAATTGGTGAATTTCCAAGAGTAGAAAGAACGTTGTTAAAGAAAATCACTCTTTCACCAATAGTTAAAGGGGTTGTTGCAGGATTAATAGGGGCTTTGGCAATGGGGATTATTTTTGGTCCTATCGCTGCTGTATTTGGTTTCTGTGTTGGTTTTTTAAGCGCATTCTTAAGTTCTTTAGCGAACTCAAAACTTCAGCCGATTGAAATTGAAGCTCCTCAAAGAAGGAGATTTACGCAGGAGGAATTTGAAAGAAATCCCGATGAATTTTTCAACCACTTGGCTATGCAGAGACAAAGAATTGATGTTTTGAGAGAGCGTGCTCGTCAATCTTCACAAATGATTTAATGAAAAGGAATTAGCGTGTCGACTATTAGTAATTATGATTCAGTGTATAAGCTGTCTGGTTCTGTAAACGATATTTATGGAGATGTGCAGGAGATTTATGATTATATTGATGTTCAAAATCGAAAAATTAAAGATTTGAAAGATGAGCAGGAGCTCCTAAAGGAAGAAAACCATACTCTAAAAGAAATGATTCGCGGCCCAAACGGTATAGTGGAGCAATTAGCCTCATTGCATGAGCTTGCGAAAAAGGGAGAAATCGTGATTCGAGGTGTAATTGAATCGATTTCTGGAATTCCTGCGACATTAAAACTTAAAGACGGAACTGCTTGGAAACTGAATCATTTCCTGTTCATGAACTTTCATATTTGGGGATGGAAGCAGGGAGATAAGGTGAAAATTACTGAAAATGAATCGAGGTTTTCTACAATGGGTCCCTACATTATTCAGAATTTGAGTCGTGGGGGCACCAGTTCTGGATACCCCTTAAGCGATGTATAAATTTGAGCTGATTCCAATATAATTCCCTGAATAGCAAAGTTTTTTTCGCAGTTTTTCTACGACCCATGCCGAGAGGCTTGGGTTTTTTATTATAGTTTGGCGAAGGGGCGGATGATGCAGGCGAAGGTGATGAGCATCGGCGTCCAGATGACGATGTAGGCGGGGAGCACCTGGTTTTCACCGAGGATGAGCATTCCGTCGAGGATGATCATGAGGGAGAGGAAGCCGAAAATGCTGCTGGCGGCGATGAGGAAGGTCGGGCGGTGGCGCGCAAAGCGCATCGAGATGGGGCCGATCGAGAGAAGGATGAGGAAGGGGACGAGCGGGAGCGCGATCTTGTAGTGAAGATGGGAGAAGACGCTCTGCCGGTCGGCCGAGTCGGCGCACGCCTGGATAATGAGGTCGGAAAGGGAGCGGTTGCCGTACGGGATGAATTTCTGGAGCGGGGCGTCCTCTTTCCAGGGGAGTTTGGGAAAGGCTTTCGTTTCGAAGCTCTCCTTTTTCTCGAATTGCCGATCGGCGTTGCGGGTGAGATGGTCGACAAAACGGCCTGTGGGAGGCGTCGGGTCGATTTTCAGATATTTCATGTGCCAGATATTGTCTGCTGAAACAATCCAGAAAACGTCGAAGAGTTCCTGCTTGACCGGATCAAAACTCTGATAGACGAGTTCGGTGTCGTTGTCGAGCGCGAGCGTGTAGACTTTCTCTTTTTTGCTCTTCTTTTTTCCTTTCGGGTGGGCGTCGCGGAAGGCGTAGACCTCTTCCTGCGCGGCGGGGGCGAACCACTGGGTGTTGGCGTAAGAGAAAAGAGACAGGAGGGAGGCGAAGAGAAAGAAAGGGGAGAGGAGTTTTTTTTTCGAGAGGCCGGCCATCTGGAGGGCGACGAGTTCGCGGTGGGAATTGAGGTCGACGAGCACTTTCATCGAGGAGAGGAGGAAGGAGAGAGGAAAGAAAAGCTGAAGGTGCATCGAGTATTGGCGGAGATAGTAGGTAATCGTGTCGGCAAACGTGGTGGAGCCTTTCGAGAAGAAGCGGACGCCGTTGACCGACAGATCGACCATCGAATAGCCAAGCAGAATGCAGAGGAGAATAAAGAGAAAGGTTTTCAGGAGCTGGGAAAAGAGATAACGGTGCCAAATTTTCATACGAGCCCCCGCGAAATCCGCTGCAGTTTCAAGAAGGATGCAGTCCAGATGAGAAGGTGGGGAAGAAGGAAAGCGAGGGTGGCGAAGAGGGGGTAATTTTTCAGTTCCTTGCCGAGGAGGTAGCTGATGAGGACGGCGAGAGTGAGGAGGAGTGCGTAGAGGAGCCCTTTTTTAGAAGGGCTGCGGCCCTCTTCGATGCCGAAGGCGCATCCAAGGAGCGTCAGGCTGAAGACGGCAATGGAGAGGGAGAGGCGGCGCAGGATTTCGACGCGGGCGGCTTTTGCCTGTTTGGTGTTTTCCTCGGCGCGAATCCGGAGCATCCGGAGATTGAGGGCGTTCGCTTCGAGGCGCGGGCGGTTTTTTTTCAGAGCGGCCGAAAGGACTGGGGCTGCAGTCGACATAAAGGCCTGGTTTTCGATCACGAGAGGATCGAAGGCGTCTCCTTTCTCCGAGTGGAGATGGGAGATGATCGCGACGTCATGGCCGAGCAGCTCTTCGGCTTCGATCTTGAGCTGGCGGGCGGCGATGAGACTGAGCCGCTGGTTGCTTTCGTTGTGGGCGATGAGGGTGAGGTCTTTGGCGGCCCGCCCGTCGTCCTTTACCTTCATGCTGAGATAGGCGTGCTTGATCTTGACGAGCTGCTGCCTTTGGAGAAGGAGGAGGGGGTTTTCGGAGGTTTCTCTATAAAGGAGCGTTTTGGACTCCCTGCGGCAAAAGGGGGAGATCTCGGCGGCAAGAGAAAAATTGAGGAGGGAAAGGAGGAGCGATGCGAAGAGGAGTGGGGAGAGGATTGTGCCGAAACTCAGGCCGGAGGCCCTCAGAGCGGTGAGCTCGTACGTGCGGCTGAGCCTCTGGAAAAGAAGGAGGGATGCGATGAGGGCGGAGATCGGAATTGCCATCGGTAAAATGAGAGGAAACTGGTAAACTAGGAAGAGTCCCGTTTTCAGCGGATCGGAACTGAGAGCTGCGAAGCGGGCGATCTCCTTGAAGCGGGAAACGAGAAGCACGGCGATAAACGTGCAGACGGAGAGGAGAAAGACCCGGAGATACCCTTGCAGTGCATAACGCCAAAGAATCGGAAACATATGGCGAGCTTACCACAGGTGATCGCCTTTTTGAAAGAGCATTGGGATGGATCGAGTCCGCTTCTTCTCGGCTACTCGGGAGGCCCCGATTCGAAAGCCCTTCTGTATGCGCTGCTCGAGGCGGGCGTAGCAACTCTTCATCTCGCCCATGTCGATCACGGCTGGAGGGAGGAGAGCAGAGAGGAAGCGGAAGCTTTGCGCAAAGAGGCGGAAACTCTCGGATGTCCCTTTCATTCCGTGCGGCTGGCAAAACCTGAAAAAGGGAATTGGGAAGACGAAGCCCGCAAGGGGCGTCTCGCTTTTTTCCTTTCTTTGATGAAGACCGTCCCATTCCAGGCGCTCCTGCTCGCCCATCAAAAAGAGGATCAGGCTGAAACTGTTTTAAAGCGTGTTTTGGAAGGATCTCATTCTCTCCATGGCATCGAGCCGGCAGGCCATTTTGAAAAGATGGCGGTCTGGCGGCCCTTCCTCACTGTGCGGAAACAGGCGATTTTCTCTTTTCTCGAAGAGAGAGGGCTCTTTGCTTTCACCGACCGGACTAATGGCGACCCGGCGTATCTCCGCGCGCGGATGCGGAGCGGGATCCTTCCGTTTCTCTCCGATTCTTTTGGAAAAGATCCTGTGGAGAATCTGGCGCTTTTGGGAGAGAGGAGCCTCGAGTGGAAACGGTATCTGGAGAAGAGGATTTCGGGCGCAGCGCTGCATCGGGGGCCGTGGGG
>CAYPZU010000120.1:0-4533 GCA_964415395.1 uncultured bacterium | reverse complement strand
CTTCCCGTCGACGTCGAACGCGTCGTTGTGCTCCGAGCCTTTCATTCTTGCTGCGGCAAAGCCGGAGCCGATCTCGAATCCTTTCGTCGCAGGGAGTGAGAGCATGGCCGAGGCGAGCTTCGCCTCCAGCTTCCCGTAGACAGGATCGCCTAAACCCGCAGGCAAATTCGAGGCCGCTCCTTGGAGGATCCCGCCGAGCGAGTCGCCCTCTTTCTTCGCCTCTTCGATCTTCTCGATCATTTTGGCAGCCGCTTTCGCGTCGGGGCAGAAGAGGGCGTTCCCGCGCACTTTTTTCTTCAGCTTTTCGATGTGGGAAAGATCCGGCTCCTCGATTGCGATCCCGCCGATTTCAGCGACGAAGGCGCAGAGCGCGATCTCGTAGTGGGAGAGCAGTTTTTTTGCCACCGCGCCAGCCGCCACTCGGGCCGCCGTTTCGCGCGCGGAAGAACGGCCGCCGCCGCGGTAGTCGAAGATCCCGTATTTCTCGAGGTAAGTGTAGTTCGCGTGGCCCGGGCGGAGCAGCTCTTTGATCGGCTCGTACTTCGTCGAGTCGGCGTCTTTGTTCCGGATCGCGATCGCGATCGGCGCTCCCGTCGTCTTCCCCTGGAAAACGCCCGAGAGGATTTCGGCTTCGTCCTTTTCGTCCCGCGGCGATGTGTAGGGGGTCGCTCCCGGCCTGCGGAGCTTCAGTTCGGCGTCGATCTCTTCCCGATTCAAGGGAAGCCCGGCCGGACAGCCGTCGATCACGACGCCGATGGCGGGTCCGTGCGATTCTCCGAATGTGGTGATCCGAAACAGTTCGCCGAAGGAATTAGAAGCCATTGGGTAAATCCTCTAACAACAATATAGAGCGAAGGGCTGCTAAAACGCCAGCCTCATCGAGTTCCCCCGTCCGGATCCGCCTGGCCGGGATCGATTCATAAATCGGCCTTCGCTCCTGGTAAATCCGGAGAAAGTCGTCCGTTCCGTTCATAAACGCCGGCAGTTCGTCGCGGAAGATCCGTTTTTTCAGCGTATCGGGCGGCGCGTCGAGGTAGATCATCTCGCCCAGTTTCAGCAGAAAATCGACGCTCTCCGGATCGAGAACCGCGCCCCCGCCGAGGGCGATCACCGCATTCTCGACGCCCTTCAAAGAATGAACAGTTCTTTTTTCAAGCTCTCTAAATCCCTTCTCTCCCAGCTCGGCGTAGATCTCTTTGGCCGTCCGCTTCTTCCCGTCGAGTTCGATCAGCAAATCGTCCGTGTCGATAAACCGCCGCCCCAGCTCCTTGGCAAGCAGTTTCCCGAAGTGGGTTTTCCCCGATCCTTTAAATCCGAACAAAATCAGATTCATGGGACGATCTCGACGTGGGAGGGGGCAAGGGAGGCGAGGTCGATGAAGAAAGAGGGATAGCTTTTGCTCGCGCACTCGATCCCGCGGATCGTGCTTTCTCCTTTTGCTCCCAATGCGGCGATCGAGAGGGCCATCGCAAGCCGGTGGTCGTGGTAGGTTTCGAGGACGGCGCCTTTGAGGGCCGATTTCCGGATGATGAGGCCGTCGGGTTTCTCTTCGATGTCGGCTCCCATTTTCTTCAGCTCGGTTGCGATGCACTGGATCCGGTCTGATTCTTTTTTCCGGGCGATCGCGCCGTTGACGATCTCCGTTTTCCCTTCGGCAAAACAGGCGGCGACGGCGAGGATGGGCAGCGCGTCGATCAGTTCGTTCACATCGATCCGGATCCCGCGCAGCGCGGGCGATCGTTTTACAGCGACAGACGTCCCGCGGATTTCTAGCTGGGCGCCCATCTGCTGCAGCACCTGGATGATCGCTTTGTCGCCCTGCGGCTCGTTCATATCGAGCGAGTCCAGAGTGATCTCCGATTGGGTCGCCAGCGCCGCTGTCAGGAAGAAAGCGGCCGAGCTGAAATCTCCCGGGACAGAATACTTGAAGCTCTTCAGGGAAGCGCCTCCCTTCATGGAATAGCTTTCGAAATCGCGGTTTTCATACGGAATCCCGAACCGGTCGAACCACGAAAGGGTCAGGCCGACCCATGGTTTTTCTCCTGCGTTTTTCACGGTCAGCTCGATCGGATGGGGCGCGAATGCGCCGAGAAGGAGGAGCGCTGAAACTGGCTGCGAATCTTCTCCTGCGATCGTTGCATGGCCTCCCTTGATAGGGCCTTTCACGAGGAGGGGAGCATAGCCGTTCAATCTGCTCGAGGCGGCGAACGCGCCGAGCTGGCTCAGCCCGTCGATGAGCGGCTGGATCGGGCGGTTCGAGCGGATCGACGCGTCGCCGGTCAGGATCGTGTAGGCGGGGAGGAGAGCGGCGAGCGCGCCGGCGAAGCGGAGTACCTGTCCCGAATTGCCGCACTGGATCACATCGCTTGCCGGGCGGAGCCTGCCCCCTTCGACATAAATTGTTTCGGGAGTCTGTTCGATCTGGATGACAAAGAGGCGGAGCGCATCGATCATGGCCGACGTGTCGGGAGAGGGAAGGTAGTTTTTGATTTCGCTTTTTCCGTTTGCCATCGCGGCGAATAGGAGCGCGCGCATTGTCTGCGATTTTGAAGGGGGGATCGCGGCGTTTCCGCTCAGTTTTCCCGGTTTAATCCGTGCGTTTGCCATTTGTCACTATCCAGTCGGTGAGGGCGTCGAGTTCTTTTTGGCCAACGGCGCGGCAGTAGGCGCCGCCGAAGGGGGCCGCATGGCCGATCCGGTCGATCAGAACGAAGCGGGCTTCCTGGTTCGCCGCTTTCTTGTCGAGGGCAAGCGCGTCGAGAAAGTCGGCGGCCCGGAACGAAGGCGGCAGGCGCACCCCGATGTTCAGCTTTTTGTAGAGCGCCAAGATCCGCTCGAATGCGTCTTCAGGCAGCAGGCCGATGAGGCGGCTTAAGTAACTCTCCGCCATGCACCCGATCGAGACGGCCTCGCCGTGAGCCATTTTGTAGTTCGAAAGCCGCTCGAGGGCGTGTCCTACCGTGTGGCCGAAGTTGAGGATGCGCCGGTAGCCCTTCTCGTAAGGGTCCTGCTCGATCACTTCGATTTTGGCTTGGATCGCATCGCGCGCGAGCGCATGGAGGCTGTTTTTCCAGTTGAGGCCCGCCTCTTCGCACAGCTTCCAGATCGCCTCTTTTGCAATGAGGCCGGCTTTGAGAATTTCGGCCAGCCCGTTGATCCACTCGGACGCGGGGAGAGTGTGGAGAAGGTCGAAATCTATGAAGACCGCTTTCGGCAGGAAAGTTGTTCCGATCAGGTTTTTGCCCGAGGGGACGTTCACCCCGTTTTTTCCCCCGATGGCGGCATCGGCCATCCCGAGGAGGGTTGTGGGGATGAGGACGAGAGGAACTCCCCTCATATAGGTGGCGGCGGCAAAGCCGGCCAGATCGGTCGCCGTCCCGCCCCCCGCTGCAGCGATCAGGGTGTCTCTGCCCAGCTTGCGGCGGAGAAGCTCATTTTCTAAAAATAGCTTGGTTTCCCGCGTTTTGGCCGCTTCGCCGGAGGGGAAAGAGATCAGCTCATAGCCGGGAGGGAGCTTGGCTAAAAGATGGCTTCCGTGAATGCGGGCGACGTTTTCTTCCGCAAGCAGAACGCCTCTTGAAGAAATTCCTTTGCAGAAGCCGGCCAGCGAATGGAGCCCCTTGTCAAAATAGACGGCCGATTCGAGCGGCTCCAAAGAAACGCGGATCTTCAACTGTTCCATACAAATCAATATATGACATCGGGGCGAAGGCTGAAAGGAAAAATTGTAGTATAATTATTGTGTTTTTAAGAAATGTTGTTAGTTGAGTTTTCTGATTTGTTTGATTATAATTATATGGATAAATTTAATTAAGAGATTTCAATATGTCGATTTCAGCACCTGTTAAATACGCTCTATGCGCCGCCGCCGCCCTGGGAACAGCCTATCTGGCTGCAGCCCACTCATCAAAAATCGAAGAGGCGGGCAGGGAAGCTTTCCAGAATCTGCAGCAGTGCTTTACGGCCTCAGGGGCCAAAGATTGCGCGATCGGAGCCGTCTCCCATCTTTGCAGCGCGATTGAAACGGGCTTGAGATGGAGCTGGAACGCAGCGACCTCTCCCCAGGCGAAATGGCTGGCTGGAGCCGTCGTTGAATACACTCCTAAAGCCGCAACCGCGCTTTATACCGCAGGGATAAACACCGCCGGCGCGCTCTATGAGTACACCCCTAAAGCCGCCTATGCTCTCTATAGTGCGGCCGTTAACGCCCCCGGCGCGGCCCTATCGGCCGCCGCAGCTGTGGGAGACGTTCTTGATGCAGCCGGATCCTTTGCAAAAGAAGCTGTCTCTCTCCCTCTTACTCTTGCCGGCGGCGCGGCTTCTCTTCTCCCCCCATCGATCTCCGAGGGGCTTGTCCAATCGATCCAGAACCTGAAGGGGGCTGTCGGCGGCGTAAACTCCAAACTGGCTGGCGCCCTGCTGCCCGCCGTAGCCTATGGCACTGCCAAGGTCAGCTCGCTCTTTTCGCGTCTTTTCGCCCCGAAACCGGCTCAATTGCCGCAGCCGGCCGTCCAGATGCCCCAGCCGGCCGAC
>CAYPZU010000119.1:0-4546 GCA_964415395.1 uncultured bacterium | reverse complement strand
CCTGCCTCCCCTGCTTGGCGAGATCCGACAGAATGTTCATTGCGAGTGTCGTTTTTCCGCGTCCGGTGTGGGCGGCGAGCACCCACCACTGTCCGGGCATGAACTCCCACGTCAGGTCATGGACACTCTGCCACGGGAGCCTGGGCTGGCGGAGCGGGTCGCGGTCGAGCGATTCGAGCGCCCGCACCCCCTGATCTACCGCCTTCTGCTGCTCCCACTGTGCTGCCGTCCAGTCTGCTTCGTCCTCCGGCAGCAGCGTCACCCGCGGGCTCGGTCGGTCAGGAGACCCAGGGTGTCCATGTGGTTCCGGCTCTCCGTCATGCCGATCAGTTCGGCTTCACGCTCCGTGAGTTCGTTCGCCGGGAGTGCGGGCAGGATGTACCCCGTTGCCCGGCCAGCGAAATTCTCCGGGGAGCCATACTTCATCTTGCCGTCCCGGTGCAGCTCTGCCGCATACGCCCGGATACCCGCCTCAATCCACTTCGGCTCGTACACCGTCAGGAGCGGATTCAATGCCTTCCCGATGCGGCCGACGTTGATGGCCCCGATGCAGTCCAGCCACACGGTCGAGAGGGCGTAGATGGGGGTCGGTTCCTTGGCGACCACCTCGCGCTCCAGGAACGCGGTGGTGTCCTCGGGTTTCGGCTTCCGCTTCCGTTTGTGGGACGCCTTAGCTGCCTCATGCTCCAGCAATGCCGCCCGCACGATGGCCCGCATTTCATCTCGTGTGATGGGCGGTTCGGTCGCGAGATATTCCGGGAACCGCTTGCGGACGATCTCTCCTGGTTCTGTCATTGGGTTCTCCGAGAGGAGGTGGCCCGCCATCGAGGGCGGCTTACGCGGCATTCCGAGAACCGACCACCATGCCCCAGCCGGGACTTGAACCCGGCGCGTTTCTGCACGATTACGGCCCCACGCTGCCGACCGGCGCGTGGCTGGGGGACCAACTACATCAGAACGGAAGCGACGAATCGTCCTCGTCGTCCTCCGCCAACCCCACCGGCACATCGGCCAGCGTGGATTCCGCGACCTTCGTGGCCTTGCGGAACTCCGCGACCTCCGCCTGGTACTTGGCGATCCGCTCCAGGAAGAACGAGGGGCGGCTGTATTCCGGCAGCGTGGGCGCGGGCAGGCCCTTCGGGAGCGGGGCGATGGAGCGGATGTCCGCCCGGGTGCGCCCGGTATTGGCGCTCGTCTTATGCTCCACCGACACCAGCGCTGGCTTGCCGACGAGCTTGTGGAGCGGCACGCCCTCCCGCGCTTCGGCCTCGGTGTACGACTTCCCGCGCCACGACTCCAGGAACCCGCGCAGGTTGCCCTTCTTGCCCATCGTCAGCGTGAAGTCCTTCGTGACTTCGTGGACGCGGCCCGCCTCGTTGACCTCGCCGCTCTGGAAGACCAGCGAGACTTCGTGGGCCACGTAGGGTTCCTTGCCGACAAACGACTTGACCCGCTCGCCCATGTCGATCACGTCCACGCAGACCATCGGGAACTGCCCTTCGGGGTGCGGGGTGAACTGCACGCTGGACTCCTTGGCCGTGACAATATCCGGGGTGTGACTCATGCGATCCTCACTTCAAGGGGACGCCGCTCCGCACAATGCGGCTTGGCGATGCGATGCAACTGCAACAGGACGGTGGCGCGATCCTCCAAGGAGGTCGCTTCCGCCCGGAGGGCGGCGGCCTTGGACTGGAGCTCGCTGGCCTCGCTGTCCGCGTGTTCCGCCACGGCGCGCACCAGATCGAGGCCGGAGAAGGGGTCGGTCACTTTGCCTCCTGCGATGCGGCCCACACCATGAGCGCGAGTACGTCGGCAGGACTTTGCCACCCCTGCACGGTGTCGCCGGGGTTGCTGGGGCGCTCAAGCATTACACCGTCCGGCCCCCATACCGCAGTCTCGGCATCGTGGCTCGACCAAGGCTTGCGATCTGGGTTGTCGTAGTCGGGTTCTGCGTGGTGGTTGGAGCAGTAATTGCCCCATCCGAATTGCACGCTAACGGTGTACCCGTTCTCAAACGTGATGTGAAACCCCTTGTTGTCGCAGATATGGAAGCCGGTCACGGCACCACCGCCGAGATCAGGAACGTGCCGATCACGAAGCCCGCCGCCGCGAACGCGGCCAGGAGGATGAAGTAGATCAGCCCCTCGATGAACTTGCTCATGCGGCCTCCTTGGCCAGCCCGCGGAGCAGGGTTTCGGCAATCTCCGCCTCGGTGTCACCCTCGATGTAACACCGCCGGGCTGGCCGCACCGCCGACCGCAGCGCATCCCGCGTCCGGCGAACCTCGTACTTGAGGTGGAGCAGCACTCCCACGGCCACCGCCCAGATTGCCAACGCGACCCACAGCATAGACCCTCCGTGGCTGAAGACGACTGACCCCGCCAACATACGGCGGGGCCGTGGAAAGCGCAAGAGGCCGGTTTGTAACGGACTACTTGGCCAAGATAACCCCGGTGGCCAGACCAGCCAGAAACGGCAGGGCGACCTTCGGGATGCCGGACAGGAACTGGAAACCCTTGCGGTGCTCGCGGACCTCGTAGGTGTCGCCGGTCGCTACCCACTCAAAGGGGGCCGTGACCGGCGTAGCCTGATGGAACAGGCGGCCATCGGAGGTTGTGGCGTACAAGTCGAGCGTGCCCTTGGCATAGCGGCCAGAGGTGGGTGGGAGCACCACGGGGGGCGGTACACTATCCGGTATAATACCGATTGGTATAGTTGCGGCGCGGCAGTAGTCCTCCAAGCGGCCCAGGTCCGCGCTGCCTCCACGCGCAACTACCGTGGGCTCCGCGACTCGCCAGACGATGCGGTCCACGAACTTTAATATTGTGTCCGGCGCACTATTCTGTATCAGCGTGTCGGTGACGGTCACGGTGCGGTATGTCGGATCTGGCATGGGCTTCACTTGCCACCCAATCGCGAGGCCCGCGAGCAGGATCAGGCCGGCGGCGGCGATGAGGACGGTGGGCTTCACTTCGCCTCCGTGAGCGACATCACCAGCCGCTCCAGATAGGTCGTCAACAGCTCCTCATGCTCTCGCAGGGTTTCCAACTTTGCGGCATCCCCCGCACACATCACCTTGGCGAAGTTCGTCAGCCGCCACGTTGGGATGTGCAACAGTTCGTGGACGATGAAATGGTCAATCTCGGCTGGCGCAATGGCGTCCAGGTTGAAGCGCAGGCTTGCCTGCATGTACTCCGGCATGGCAGAGCATTCCGCGTCCGAGTCGTTGTCCTTGTCCTCGTCGGGGCCGAACGCCACCCCGATCTGGTACTCCTGCAAGCACAGCCGCGTCTTCCAATACTTCACGCGCCCTAGCACATAGGACTGCGAGGGCTTGCGAGCTTTCTTCATGCCGCCACCGGCTCACTGAGGATGCCGAGGAACCCGCGCTTGGCGCTGTAGAGGTAGGCTTCCGTGGCGCGGGTCGCGCCCACATACCCCTTGCTCGCGTGCCACTCGTCGGCACTCTTGAAGGTGGGGAGCCATCGCACCCGGACCCCGTTGTGCTCATCGGCTTGCAGGGCGCGCTTGCGGTGCAGGTGCCCCAAGTGGATCTCGCGTTGCGTGGTGCGGGCCCACGCTGCCGGGGCCTCGGTCGCCATCAGGAGCGGCATCGCCGCCGGCGTTTCGTTGTGGCCGTGCGCCAGGCACAGCAGGACGCACCCATGCTCGATGTACTGCCGCGGCGTGAGCACCGGGCTCACCGTGACGTAGGGATGGTCCGCGAACATCGCGCCCAGCACCTCGCCCAAGGCGAACGTGCTCTGCGTGTCATGGTTACCCGGCACCACCACCACCTCGGTTGGCGCGAGCTCGGCACAGCGCCGGGCGGCGTGCGCGACCACGCTGACTGCCGTGCGAAACACCTTGGCGAACCGGCCGTCCGCATCCTGTGGCGTGCCGTTGGCCGTCATGTTCTCCGGGCCGTTGACGTGAATGAGGTCGTCCCCCACCCGCAGGATGATGCGTCCCGGCTTGTCGCGCTTGGCGCGGGCCAGCAAACCCTCCACCGCCTGTCGGTACAGCCGGGCCGCGATCCCGAGGTCGTAGTGCGGCTCCCCGGTTTCCTCGGACCAGCCGAGCGCGCCAAGATGAGCGTCCACGGGCTCAAGCACCAACAGCAAATCACTGTCCGACTTGGCGGGCTTCAGGGGGCGGTACTGCTTCATGGCGGTGCGGATGTCATTCAGGATGGCGTCACGAACATCGAGGGCGTCCTGCTCCTCAAAGACAGCGGGAGGCGGTACCACCGCCCCCCGCTTCCGCAGCCGAACACAGGTTCGGCAGATCCGATAGCCGCCTGGGTTCGTGTAGAGATTGTCGCCGGTAAGTGGATGGCCGCCCTTACGGCAGTGCGTCAGATCCTTGTTATGGGTTCCCACTCAACCTCACCGTGGCGAGAAACGAGCGGCGCATCCTACCGCAAAGTAGCACATTACGGTACAGCGCGCAAGGGGCTACTGGCCGAAGTTGGAACTCAGCAGCCCGCCAGTCGCCGCCGCTCGCTGGAGCCGGAGCCCGCGGAGCATCCCTGCCCGCTTGGCCA
>CAYPZU010000118.1:0-4611 GCA_964415395.1 uncultured bacterium | reverse complement strand
TTGATGATGGATTCCCCCTCGGCGGGCGAGCGAAACGCTCGTCCCGTCATCTCGGGGTCCGATTTAGTCCGGTTTTTCAAAACTTTTTCTCACCTCTTCGGCATCCGCTGACGGACTCAATCCATTCAGCGAACCGTGAGGTCGGTTTTCACTGTAATCTATTCTTCAGATCTCGATAAGTGCTTTGGCTTCGGTCAGGGGTTCAACCCAATGTTCATTCAAGCACTCATCCCGGATCTTTCCGTTAAAACTCTCTATATGAGAATTTTGCGTGGGCTTACCCGGTTCTCTATATCTCCAATCAGAAAATCTTTTCTTCATGGTTCGCACCTCTTGAGGTTAGAACTTTATCACGAACCTTAACTTCTAGGTGGGCTACTTTTTGGGGATCAGGCCAGGCAAATCAGATGTTTGGTATTACCTAGCTATCCGCGTATAGCTTTTCGGATTATTTAGCAGATGATACGAGGGTCTCAACAAATAGAAGTTTATAGGCCAAAGATCCTGTAACCCTTCTTCGTCAGAGTCTTTCAGTTTCATGCTGAATGTCTGCTGCCATCCTGGGAAATCTTGTGAGGGATTTAAATAATAAAGGAATTCATCGACAACAACTTGCGCTTGGCTTGCAAGAGCTTGAATGGAGTCTTTATAAAATATAGTAAAGACTTCGCCCAAATAGAAAAATGGGCTGAAGTAGTATACGCCCCACAGCTCGGGCGGTATATTCGCATAGGGGGTTCCTCCCGGGAATCCAAAAACGTCGATTCCGCCTGATGAGAGAATCCCATCCAATACATTTTGACTCTGCCTTGCTGTAAAGAGCCTAAGACCCTGATTAGACTTATCTGTTGTTCCTGCGTTCGTATTTTGGATTCGGCCTCCTGCCAGGAGTTGGAGTGATCCAGGTCCGATGAGAGGGGCTGAAGGAAAATCGTTATCGACAACAATATTTGTCTGAAAGATGCCGACGATTCCAGATCCGTCATGCACGATGATATCGTGTCCGGCGATCACCTCTAATAGACCATTTGCTGCGCTTGATGTGATTGAAGAATTGAAGTTGGGAATTGCAGTGCCCCCGCCTCCATTCAATTCGATATTTTGACCCGCTGTAATTTGCAAATCACCGGCGTAACTTGAAATTTGGGAGCCGCCAAGACTCGGAAAAGTGCCCGTTGAAAGTTGCGAAAACAGGTTAATATTCCGGCCTGCGGCGATATCCATCCCACCCCCGCCAAGAATTAGAGCACCTCTTCCACCTGAGATGGTGCGATTCAGGTTGATATCCTGGGCGGCTGCGATCGTAAGCGGACCTTGCCCTATGATCGCAGTGGTGGCAAACGGCCCAGTCGAAGTTGTAATCAGATTGAGGTTTCTGGCCGAAATATTTGTAGAAAAGGTTGTGCTTGAAAATTGAAACCCTCTCGAGGTGATGACCGCAATACAATTTCCTGAAGCCGCTGTTTGAAGGGTGAGATCTCCTAGGCAATCGATGGTGATATTTGTGTTTGCATCAACAGGTTGCCCGTTATCAAAGATCCCAATTAACGCAGCAGATAAGTTGTTCGAGGTTCCTGCGTTGATATTTAAATTACCACTGGTTTGCACAATCGTATCGGTGATCTCATTCCCTGCGCCAGCAACAGCCCGCGAAATAAAACCGCCAATGACTGCATCGGCGCCGCTGGCATTTCCGCCCGTGAGATTACAGGGTAGAGCCATTCTTGAGACGACTTTAACGCGATCAGAAAGAAGATCAAACGGGGCTGAACCGCGAAGGCGGTAGCCAATTTGCGCTGAAGCTCGCGATGCGGTTCCTGCGGTGATATTAAACGGTCCGCGAATATTCAAATCGATAAGTCCTCGAAACTGCCCGAAATTATTTTCTGAATTATAGTGCCCGATATGCGTATAGGCAATCGGTGCAGATCCTGATGTAAGGGTAAGAGTTCCTTCGATTGAGCCAACGATGTCTCCAATGCAGTTCGTTACCGTTGCCCCTCCATCGCCCGCTCGATGTCCGATTTGAGCGTAGCCAGTGTTGCTCCCGCCGGCCGAAAGAATCGTTAACCCGCCAATCGTCAATGAAATATCACCTACAAACGCACCGTCAAGAACTGGAAACAGAGCAGAAGCAGTTCCATGGCCGATCTGGGCGTAATTCCGATTTGCCCCGCTTGGGGATGTGAGAAGGAGATCTGCGCCAGATGTGATTGTAATTGGAGCGTTCACGGTTTGTCCTGCCATGCCGACATTTGGACTTCCAATTTGTGCAAAGTTATCGTCGGTTGTGTCGGCAAGGAGTTGCACAGTCCCTGTTCTTGCAGTGACGTTAATTGATCCGTTTAGTGTTCTCACATTTGAATAGAATCCGTTTGCTCCAACAACGCTTACATCATTTTCCGCTGTAAGAGTGATATCGCCTGTTGTTGCAACTATTTCCGCAGGGGCGAGCTGAGCGCCTCCGATTTGAATAGATGTACCTGCCTGTAGTGTGATGTTGCCAGCCCCGGTGCATGTTAGGGATTCATCGATCAGAATATCGGAGTTAGCGATCAACGTGAGGCTGTTCGCGGGCCAGCTCATAGGCGCAGTTAGGGTGATCCTTCCGCCAAATGGGGCTGCAAACGGAGAAGCTGTACTAATAATCACATCCCCTCCAGCTAAGGCAGTTAGGAGGTCTTCAGGGCCAATAGTGGTATTAATAAAGTCAGAGGCTCCTGCAGGAATATAGTTCCCTGCTAAAAATGCGCCTGAGGTGGGATTGACTACTTGGATGTCGATATCAGTCGGGTCGAGGAGAAGAGTTCCCACTTTGCCGAATGGAGAAGTTCGATCGGCCGTCCCTTCAAATACAACAGTTTTTCCCGAAATCTCGATGAATCCTGCGTCGCCTGAAACGGCGCCTCCGCGAATGTCCGAATGGCCGTAGTAGCGCGTCAATCCTTCGCTTATGACCGTAATCACCCCGCCATTTCCTTGATCTAAACCATTTGCAGACAAAGTTACATTTGGACCTATAAAGATCTCGGTCCCTTTCAGAACGATTGAGCCCTGCGGCGCTTCAATGCGCCCAAGTGCATCAATGATGACTTTGCCTCCATTAAAAGAGACGGCTCCCCCGCGGCAGTAGATTTTTCCTCGGTGGTGGATCTCTGCATTTAAGTCGAGGCCGGAGGCAACAAAACTCCCCGTATTGATCTGCGCTCGTTCACCAATCAGAATTCCATGGGGGTTCATTAGAAGAACAGTTCCATTCGCCTCCAATTTACCCATAAGGCGGGAGGGATTTGCTTCAATCACTCTATTTAACACCGTTGCTTGCTCACTAGGCTGAATGAAAGTGACCATTTCAAGTTCCGTGATAGAAAAATCTGTCCAGTCCAGTATAGCTTGATCGGAACAGAGGATTTCAGCAGCTGTTGATGATTCGAGGGTCAGTTGAGCATTTCCTTGAGAGACTTTCATCCCTTCGGGCAAAGAAAAGAGGGGACTAATCGAAAACGCTAAGATCGAAAATTGCAAAAGCGAGTAGAAATTGCTTGGTGATCTCATGTATCAGTCTCCAATTTATTGGAATCTAACAGAGTATTTACGCATGATCAATAGATATTTTGAGACCCTTGAGTTATCTCCCGAATTCGGTTTTGCTGGGTCTTTAAGCCCAATTTTCCGATCAGAATTCATTTTCCGACGTCAATTTTCCAGTTCGCCCCCCCCTTCGACTCGATCGAGTTGTTTGTTCGCTGATTTCCCTATTAGGTGCATAGTTTTCCCTTTCTCCGGAGATTGCAATAGACTGTTTAGTGAGATCGATCATCGAGCGAACTCACCCATCAAGCCTTATGGCAAGATTGTGGCATCGCGCTGCGACAATATTGAAAATTCTCTCTGAGATGTGATCGCATAATTTTTTACCGTTCTTAGCGTCAAGGATGAAATATAGCAGCGAATGGAAAGGGTGCAATTGCCCATAGCAGCTTGAAGCTCAACGTTAGAGGCGACTCGACCTAATCCTGGCGTCGCGAATTGACAGCGCAATTCATGGAAATGGCAGTTGGGGAGCCAGCACGCTTAACGGCCTTAATCCGGCCGAGTGCTGTTTTGGTAGCGAAAACAAGCGGTTTGAAAGGGGCGCGAACTTCGTAAAGAGCTTTCAATTCGACGAATACAGTGCCTGAGAGGGCAACGCTGCGCGGACGGCCGTTTTTCGTCTCTGTGAGAAATGCCATACCTTTTTCAAGGTCAAAGTCTTGCCAGAGGCAAGGCCTATTTTGATGATGGATTCCCCCTCGGCGGGCGAGCGAAACGCTCGTCCCGTCATCTCGGCAAAAAACTCTAGTTTTTTGCGAGGATGCCGCAGGCATCACCCCGAAGGGGCGTAGGCGTCCCTGACGCCGAAGTCCATCCCTACGCGACACACGCAGGTGTGCCCTCCCCCAAAAACGATGCGTTTTTGGGGTCCCCGGGCGTCGCTCAAGTCTCAAAAAAAAAGGCCTTTGCTTTCGCAAAGGCCTGATCGAAAAAGATTTTCGAGGGAAGGGCAATCCCCTTCCCCCCCCCCAACCCCCCATCCTGCATGCGTGAGCTTCGCCACGCATGGGATGCCCT
>CAYPZU010000117.1:0-4659 GCA_964415395.1 uncultured bacterium | reverse complement strand
GGTTCGATTTTCTGCAAATCGGACATATGCGATTTAGTATAGGCGATTTGCAGAAAATTCGAATCCGGCAAAGAAAGCGCGGATTTGTGCCCGAATGGATTTATTCAACGGTCTCGAAATGAACGAGGGAATTATCGTCGGCTGCGACTGCAGCCAGGAATGGCTTCTCGACTGGTGGTGGAGCCATTACGCCCGATATAATTCCTACCCGGTCGCCTTTTTCGATTTCGGCCTCTCTGAAAACGGCCTTCGATGGTGCAGCGAAAAAGGCGCGGTCATTCCCCTTCCTCCTTCCCCGCCGCTCAAGCCTGTTTCTCCCGAAAATAAGCTGCTTTGGGAGGAGCGCGCCGGCAGCGGCATCTGGCCCTTCCGCGCCGCCTGGTTCAAAAAACCTCTCGCCTTCCTCCGCTCCCCCTTCCCGCTCTCCCTCTGGATCGATCTCGACTGCGAAATCCGCGGCAGCCTTGAGCCTCTCTTCAACACTCTCGCTTTGGGGGCCGATATCGCCCTCGTTCCGGAGCGCCATCAGAGGCCTTCCGAAGAAACCGCCTACAATTCCGGAGTCGCCGCATTCCGCCAAAACAGCGCCATCCTGCAGAAATGGTCCGAGCTTTGCCTGAACGCAAATGAGCAGTTCATGGGAGACCAGAACGCCCTCTCCCGAGCGATCTCCCTCCATCGTCCTTCTCTAACGCTTCTTCCCGACCTCTATAATTGGACTATGGATCGGGGCTTCCGCGAGGACGCCCTCATCCTGCACTATATTTCCAGATGGAAGCTCGACTTGCTGAAGCTCCTCGGCTAAAGGAGAAATTCAGTCTATTTTTGGGTGATCTTTAGGATGAAGATGCAGGAGATGATGAGGAGAATGCAGCCGAGCCGGATCGGGTCTTTCGATTCGTGCAGGAAGAGCATCCCGAAAAGGAGCGTGCCCGATGCGCCGATCCCCGTCCAAACCGCATACGCCGTCCCGACAGGAATCGTCTTGAGCGAATAGCTGAGCAAAAGAAAACTCGCGGCCATCGCTGCGCCTGTAAAAAGGCTTGGCACAAGCTTGGTAAACCCCTGGGTGTATTTCAATCCAAGGGCCCAGCCGATTTCAAAAAGCCCTGCAATGAAGAGCGCAAACCAATCCATCACAACGATCTCACTCAATTTCATACACGACGGTGACATTGGCTTCAATCGCCACTTCACCCGCTTCGATCGGCGGAGCGGCATCGCACGATACGGCTTTCGCAAGACACGCCATATTCAAATGGGGCGATTTAACCTGGGCCTGATTGAGCGAAATCGAAAGAACGCGAACCAGCCTGACCCCTGTCGCCCGCGCGATCGCCTGCGCGTCGCTCACGGCATTTGCGCCCGCCGCCGTCAATGCCTCCGACCAAAAATCGCGCGAGGAGCGGAGGCCGAACTTGATATCGGTGATGCTGTTCGCTCCCGCCTTATTCGCCAAATCGATCACTTTGCCGATCAGCTCGAGCTTTTCGGTGTGGATCAGGATCGTATTCGTCGCCTCGTAGCCGATGATGCTCTGCTTCCAGTTGGGCGGCGGATTGACAGGATAGGGAGAGTAGACGGGATTGATCGAGAACTGGCTCGTCTCATAGTCGTCTTTCGTCAGCCCGGCCCATTCCATTTTGGCGACGATCTCCTGCATTTTCCCGCTATTTTCCTGCAACGCCTCCTGAGCGGTTGTCCCCAGAGTGATCACGCCAACCTTGAGCTGCAATTCATCCGCGGGCTTCCGGATGGTTCCCGTCGCGCTGAGCGTCAGCTTCGGCACATCGTTTCCAAAGAGAGGCAGAAATCCAGCTAAAGCAAAACAGATCCACTTTTTCATACGGTCTCCAGAGTTGGAAAAGCAACTTGCCCCCTCTTCCGCTTTTTTTCAAGATAAAATTTTTATTGCATCAGTAAAAAATGCTTAACATTTAAACATTCTGCAAAGATCTGATATCATTCCGTACATAAACAAGAGGTAACATGTTTTATCAATCAATTTTTTCAGCCATCGCCCTGGGATCCATGCCAGCCGCGACTGAAACCGTTTCCCAAAAGCTGGTTGCCACCATTTTCTCGGATACGCAGGCCGCTGTCGCCTCCCATAGCCAGAACCACCCGGGCGTCCAGGCCCAGTGCGAGAGCTTCATCGCAGAACTCCGCAGCCTCCTTTCCCAAGGCGAAATCCTCGAGCATGAAGTCGCCCGCATCCTGAACGCGATGCGCTTTGCCGCCGAAAAGCATGAAGGGCAAACCCGCAAAAGCGCAGACCATCCCCCCTACATCATCCACCCGATCGGCGTCGCCCACACGCTCGCCACTCTCGGACAAGTACGCGATCCCGACGTTTTAATCGCCGGCCTTCTCCACGACACGGTGGAAGACACGAACACCACTTTTGAGGAAATCCGCGCTCTATTCGGCGAGAGGGTCGAAGGGATCGTCCGGGAACTCACCGACGACAAATCGCTCCCGAAAGACGAGAGAAAGCGGCTCCAGATCGTAAACGCGCCCCACAAATCCCCGGAAGCGGCCCAGATCAAACTGTCCGATAAACTCTACAACCTGACAGACCTCTGCAACGACCCGCCTGCCGACTGGTCAACCGAACGGATCGACAATTATTTCCGTTGGGCCCAGCAGGTCGTCGACGCGCTGCCTGAAGTCAACGCGCCTCTGAAACAGGCCGTAGACGCGCAGATCGCCGCTTATTTTACAAATCTTTGATCCAGAAGACCATCTTCTTGGGAGTTTCGGCCTCTTCGCCGATCTCTTGATAGGAAACAGTTCCAACCAATTCGGGGCGCTCTCGGTAGCCCCGTTTTTCCCAGAATGGACCCAGCGGCCGGTAATCAGCGGGCCGCCTTGGGTCGTTTTCCGGCCTCAGAGACGTGTAGAAACAGATGTGCTTAAACCGACGAAGCTTCTTTACATGAGCTTCCCGCTCATCGAAAAACGCATTCCCGATCCCCTGGCCCCGAACCGTCTTTCTTAAGACCGATTCGCCAAAAAGGAAATAGTCTTCGGGCTTCAGTCCCTTCGCTGTAAAAACCGCCTGCAGTTCCTTCGCCTCATAAATGAACGGATAGCCGGTCGAGATCCCGACAAGCTCTTCCCCGTCGAAGCACGCCACAGCGATCGCATCTTCCATTTCGGCAAACTTCTTTAGATACCGCTTTTCGTATTCCAAATCCCCCTGATAGAGAAAAGGGTATTCGGCAAAGACTTCGATCCGCAGCTTTGCGATTTCGGGAATCAGGCTTTTCACCTCATCCCCTACATAGGAAATAATCTTTATGCTAGAGTTCATCTTTTGGAGATTCCCATGAATACAGAGGTCATTCAACGCTACTACGACTTTTTCAACCATGCCAAAATGGAGGATTTTTTAGCTCTCCTGGCAGACGATGTCATCCATGATATCAATCAGGGCGGCTCCGAAGCAGGAAAAGAAGCCTTCCGCCATTTCATGGAGCGGATGAACCGCCACTACAAAGAAAAAGCGGTCGAGCTTTCCATTCTGGCCAATGAGAGCGGCACCCGCGCGTCAGCTGAATTTTTCATCGAGGGAACCTATCTCGCGACCGACAAAGGGCTGCCTCCCGCGAGGGGGCAGAAATACCGTCTCCGCTGCGGAGCGTTTTTTGAATTGAAAAAAGGGAAAATCACCCGTGTGACGAACTACTACAACCTCGCCGACTGGTTAGCGCAGGTTCAGTAGCTCTGTTGCAATTTTGCGCTCTTTAAGCGCCGTCCGATCGTGCAAATTCCGCGTCTGCCCCTTCGCGCGCGCCTCTTCAAGCCGGCCCAATTCGACAACGCCCGTAACAGCCTCAACCCGGTCGCGCGTCCCCAATGCGATGAGGCCGTCTTCCGGAAAGCCGTCGTCGACAGGACTTGCGATCGAAGATGCCCCATAGGCCGTTTCCACATCGGTTTGCCCGACGAGCGCAGACTGCACGACATAACACTGATTTTCCAGAGCGCGGGCTCTGCAGCTTAAAAACACCCGATAGTACCCATGCACCGACGAGGTGTACGATGGGACGAGAAGAATCTTGGCTCCCTGTTCAACCAACGCCTGCGCAAAAGCGGGAAATTCGATGTCGTAGCAAACGCAGATGCCGATTTTACCCAGTGCTGTATCAAATACGCGGTGAGTATGCCCTTTTGATAAAATCCCCTCGTTCAGTTCGTACGGCGTCAGTACGCATTTATCCTGGAATGCCACCTTTCCGTTCGGCGCGAAAAGATAGGCGCGGTTGAACGTCCCCTCTTTCGTCTTCGGAAGATGCGTTCCGGAGCAAATGTGCATCGCATGTTTTTGGGAAAGTTCCTGAAATAGCTCGAGATAGCGAGGCAGATCGTCCTGGAGTTTCTCCAGATTGGCAAACGAGAGCATCTCGAGTCCGGCGTACTCAGGGAACAGGAGAAGCTGCGTTCCCTGCTTCGCCTGTTCCTCGACAAGATGGACGATTTTTTTCCGATAGTGTTCGAAATCGGAAGGAAAGTCGTACCGGTACTGCAGCGCGGCGATTTTGATTTCCATAGGATCACCTTAGAGTTTTATTTCCTCGCCGTCAACCCCATTGCCGAAAATCAAGGGGCGCGCTACCTTTTCCGTATGACAAATCACAGATTGAGTTTCTTCCA
>CAYPZU010000116.1:0-4707 GCA_964415395.1 uncultured bacterium | reverse complement strand
CTGATCGATAGCCAAACGACGAACGGCGCCGGTATGTACACAGCGGCTGATTTAGCCCCCGGCGAATATATCGTCCTGGCCAGAGCCTCGGGATATCAAGGGCAGGCCCAGGGAGCCGCCGTTATCGTTGCGATGACCACGACGGCCGATTTCTCTCTGCAGCCTAATCCAGGATCGATCGGAGGCCAGGTGACCGATGCGTCCACCTCAAACCCCATCGAAGACGCCCAAATCGGAGTCTATCTCGGTTCCGTTCAAGTAGGCTTCGCGAACACCGACAGTTCCGGAAATTACAACATTCCCGATTTGGGTCCCGGCGACTATGTCGTCGTAGCTTCGAGCGCCAACTACGGACCCCAGGCGGTGGGGGCTACCGTTGCCGCGAGTGCCGCGACCCTACTTAATTTCGCTTTGGAACAGCAGGCGGGCGCCATTGCCGGAACTGTTCTGGACGCCAGCACAACCGACCCGATTCCCGGAGCTGCGGTGACAATCTTTCAAAATCAGATCGCCATCATGACTCTGCTCACTGACTCAGACGGGAATTACGAAGCGCCAGGGCTGACTCCAGGGGATTATTTTGTCGCCGTCCAAGCCGACAATTATCAAAGCTCCGGGAGCCCCGCCTCTGTTGCATCCAACACCACCACACTGGTCAACTTTTCCCTCGCCTCAAATCCCGGCTCCCTCTTTGGGACGATCACCGATGCGATGACCACAAATCCCATTCCAGGCGCCCGCATTCTCCTCTTTTCGAACTCCCAGCTGATTGCATTCACGGTATCCGATGGAAACGGAGCCTATGGGATTTCCGACCTGGCTCCGGGAACTTACCTCGTCCTTGTCCGCGCACCCAGCTACAGAGCGGCTTTCTCTTCCGAAGTGGTCATGGCTGGAGCCTCGACGATGGCAGATTTTGCACTGAATGGAAATCCGGGCGGAGTCCAGGGGACGATCCTCAATTTCTGCAACGGATCTCCTGTTGCAGGAGCTTTGGTTGCCGTTACGGATGGTTCGGACATCGTCGGATTCGCCCTAACGGACGAAAATGGAAATTATACTGTCGATGGATTGGCTCCCGGGAATTACACAGTCGCTGCAGCAAAGCAGAATTTCTTTGCCAATAGCGAACCGGCTGTAGTGATTGCGAATGCTCTCACTCCAGTTGAACTCTCTCTAACGCCTAAAGCTCTGCCTCCTCAATCGATCAGCGGCGAAGTCATCCTGAACCGCTTCTTGACACGAACAGAGGAAGTTCACGCCATTTCGTGGACGGCAACCCCTGGTTTCTGCGTTACGGGTTATGAAGTGTACCGGAACGGATTTCTGATCGCTTTCGTTCCCGCATCGGCACCTCTTACCTACTTCGACCGGAATCGAAGATCCACGGATGTCTATACAATAAAAACAGTGAATTCCCTCGGCGGGATCAGCGCAGGCATCAGCATTCAGCTCAATTAAACTGAATAATTACTGCCTTTTGGATCTAGGGAGCTGAACCAATCCGCCTAGCAGCGTGGACGAACCTGCGCTCGCCTGCCCTCTCTGAACAGATCAGTGCGATTAGTTTTTCGCTGCCGCGAGATATCCGGAACTAAATCCCATCGTGAAAAGACCGCTTATGAAAGCAGCCGCGCCCGAGATGAGCAAGCCCTTATTGATCACGAGCGAGAAAGCCAAACCTTTCCCACCGCAGCAGACTGTCGCTGCGACTGAGGCGCCAGCCGCGGCTGCAGCAATTGCGCCGATCCCGAAAGTGACCGCCGCAATCCCGATGATCAGGCAAACAACCGCAATCGTTTTTTTGTTCTCTTTGACCCAACTAGCTAAAGCTTGGAATTTCCCTGGCTTTACCCCTTCTTCCTGTTGTACGACAGGTGAATCTGAACGAATTTGTTGCACAGAATTCATAATTACCCTCAATTTAAACAGGCGAATTATAAAACATAAAAGAAGCGATGTACACAATTAAATAAATCATACAAGAGAATTCAGAACACCAAATATAACCATTCCGCAAGCTATTTATTTACAAACACTTAAAATTTGAATCAAAGCAACTTCAAACAGACGATTCGCCTTAAGATCCGTGTCGCACTCCTCGCTCCGAGAGCTGAGCAAAACTTTTGCAATTCACATTCTAAGAGAGCTTCAAGCGCAACCATGATAAAATCACTTCTAGCTCCAATACCTCGCCCCCAAAAACCAATAAATTCTTTTCCAAAATCTTTTTTTTAGAGAAGCTGTCTACTAAAAAACATGGCGGTATCCTGATGAAGCACCACTGGCTCACTTTCCTCCTCTGCGGAAGTCTTATGGCTCATGAGGCCGAAATTTTCAGAACCCAGAATCAACTGGAAAAGTATATTTCCGACTCAGAGCTTTTCTATGAATTTTATCTAGCTGAACAGAAAGATATCGACGCTTCGGTCAATCTGAGCGAACCCGCCCGGCGCCAAATCGTCCTCAATCCTCCAGCCCTTCCTAACCCTCCCGCCGATCCGCCAGCTCCGACTTCCGTCCCGATGATGGGAACATATCTCCATTTCGTCATCGTAAACGACAGCAACATTCCTGATAACCAGGTCTATATTTCGATTATCGGCGCTCAAGTAATCGGGACAACAGCCCAGACCCAGAAAATGTATGTGACTTTTGATCCAATGGGCGTTGGATCGTATGTCAATATCGCGGGCAATGGGAGCGTCACCCCTGTTCCCTTAAGCACGATCAATACAGCCCAGGCACCTCACACCTATGCATTTTACATCCCTGCGAACAACAACGGATCTGATGGAATTTCCGGCGCAAGAATTTATGTACAAATGAACGACAGCACTCCATTGATCACCTACACCGGGGGCGTCGTAACCGAACCGAGCGTGCTGAACCAATCGCTCGCCTCCTACAACATTGTTTTCGACAAGTACGAATTCGCATACATCCCGATGGGAAGCCCTCAAGTTGCAGCCGATGGAACTGCGGTCGACTTTTTCTCCATTCCGCTTTATGGCTACCTCTCTACTCCTGATGCGACCTCGCCTAGCCATTCCGGCCTTTTTGCATCGCAAAGCTTTATTATGCAAAATGCAGTGCCTTATTTCTTCAACGCGATTTGCTCCAACGCTGCGATTTTGGGTCAGTGGAACAATCTGTTTTCTCCTAACACGGCAAGCCCTATCCGCGTCCTCTCGCCTGCTTCCGCGATGAGCGTTGGAACATCGAGCAGTTTTCCAAACAAGTTCGACCCGAACTATTTCGACAACGAAGCGGCCTACGGGTTCAGCTTGATCAAGTTCCTGTGGTCTGGGACAAGCGCCTACTATAAGAACAATCCGCTCAATTTTGCGATTCCCGCTTCCATGCTTTATCCTCAACCTGCTGGCGGGGTTTATACTGCAAGCATCGACGGAAGCAATCAGATGAATTTCAGCCCTGCCTTTACGACTGAAGGGCAATCGTATTTTCCAGCCCCAAGCACGGCAAACGCTACTGCGCCATCTCCCACCAACGGACCAACCTCTTATTTAATTGCAGCTTCCCAAAACCTGAATTCCTCATTCGCAGCAAACCTCCAGGGAAATCAGGTGAGCAAGCTATTTGAAGAAGCTTTGATGGTCGGACTTCTTCCAGCCCCGTTTCCTTCCGGCAGCCCATTGAGCAATCCTTATTTCACAGCCAATACAGCGAATTACTACAACAACAGCGGCAGGCTCCCTGCGACAGCCGGCGGCCCCTGGTATAGCGTCTATTCGCAAGCGTTGCATTATTGTGGCCCAATCTATACATTCGGATTTGACGAGCCGCTCTATCCGAACGTGCTCATGCAGTGCACGACGCCGTCTCCCGCTACTTACATCGGGATCACGATTGGTCTGTGCGACTTGACACCTTAAAAAGGAAGAACAATGAACCGGTTAAAGTTTTTGGCGATTGCCTTTGCTCTTTCCAACATAACGCTATTTTCCGATGAAGTGGGAGCGTCTGGCGAAACCGCCCTTTTAGGACGCCCAGAGAGAAAAGTCAAAACCAATCTGGCTGCGACCCCGCCTGCAGCGGATCCCTGCTGCCCTGCCCCCGTCTGCTGCCCTGTCGTATGCAGAGGGGATAACCGGATTCAAATCGGCGCAAATTACACCTACGCCTGGGTGACTCCGACGGGCAACCCCACCACCAGCGGGAGCCTCGGGGGCGTACAGGGCATTTACGAATACCGCCCTGAAAACTGGGTCTATGCCGCAGCAGCCGTCAACTACCGCCAAGGCAGCACCTCGGAAGACCTTACCGACCGCGACATCCTCGATATCGACACACAGGAAAGGCTCGGATACACTTACGCCTGGAACGCTCATCGAGTCGCTCTCTTTACTGGATTTGGCGGCCGCTATATGAGCGAAGAGGTCTCTGTAGGCGCAGCATCCGTCACTTTTAACTATGTCCAGTTCTATATCCCTGTTGGATTCGCCTACGACTACCGCTTCTGCTCCTCATGGAACTGGGGCTTGAACGCGCAATGGAAGCCTCAAATTTATCCAACCGTTCAAATCAAGCCTCTCGACGGCGCCCGCTGGATGCTCGACAAAAGGCTCGATAACGTCTATATCGAGATGCCAATCACCTATCGGTTCGGCGACCATTTCTCTCTGATCGCAGCCCCCTTCTTCGAGTGGTGGCACGATGGAGCGAGCTTTGCAGAGACCTTAACGG
>CAYPZU010000115.1:4337-4717 GCA_964415395.1 uncultured bacterium | reverse complement strand
GATGGAGGCGGCAGAAAATTTCGGGCTGGAACTGGGGAAGGGGCTTAAAGTTGAACCCGCCCGTGATCGAGAGAGTGTCGCCGATGGAAAAGGAGCCTGGGTTGATGACTCCGATCACATCGCCCGGATAGGCGTAGTCGAGCGTTGTCTTTAATCGAGCGGTCAATATTTTTGTATGGTTACTTTCTCCTTGGAAAGAGACAGCGGAGACAACCTTTGAAGGGAGCTAGAAATTGAGCCCAAAAGTTCTTTTTCATCGGTGGGGAACGCAAAGCTGCCGAGATAGATTCCTCTTGGGCTTCAGGCTGTTGTGGCGAGAATTCGATGGTTTTAAAACCAGTTCGATTTTAAGAAAATCTGACATAGGCTGCTCAGCGATT
>CAYPZU010000115.1:0-4327 GCA_964415395.1 uncultured bacterium | reverse complement strand
CGGCCCTCAATTTCCTACTCTGTAGGTTCTGCCTGTCCTGTTTTTTTCTGCACAGTTGGTACTTATTCCATTTCCAAATGCGGGGAGAGGTCGGGGAGAGAGCTCAAGATTTGAGGATCGGCCGGATTTCCTGAAGAAACAATATGCTGTCTCTCTTCTAGCATGCTGAGAGGAATTTCGGGGCTTGCGCAGTAGGGTTGATCGCCCCATTTTTTCGCGAGCTGAAACCACTGGCAGGCTCTTTGAAAACGGCCTTCCGTTTCGTGCGTTCTTCCCAGATAGTAAGCGATTTTACGAGAGCGTAAGGATAAGGCGTCATTTTCCAGGGCCTGAAGTTCGCTTAAGGACGGAGAGGCGGAGACCTGCCGATCTTGAACGTAGATCGTTGTGGCATCCTTGTCATATTTTTCGTCGAGATATCTCACGCTTGGACGTTTGAGTCGGGAATCGACGAAGTAGATTGTTCTGGTGCGGCTGGGGGGGGGAAGATGCTCCATAGACTCGGACCCCAGCTAATTCGTTTGCAACTCGAGCTGTAAGCATTCCGTATTCACCAACCTTACAGGAACGGAAAATCAGCCGGGAGTGCCGAGGTAAAAAACGGAATATGTTTGCCAGGTCTTCGGATTTACAAAAAGAATGAGGTTTTTTTTATCTTCGAGAAGAATAGAATCCTTCGTTCCATGAGCTTCTATAAGAACCGCTTCGATCGGTAGCTGAGCTGTTTCTCGCGCAGATCGTACTTTCTCCGCTAAGTCTCTCTTCCCCGAAGCCCAAATAGGAATGATTTGATGGTCTTGGGACAACTCTCTCAAAAAATTTTTATTTTCGTCCAGCCCGTCGAAGATCGCTCCATTCCAATCCTGTACTGGCAGAATGTAGAGCAACGATTTGGTGGGATTGCCCTGAGGCATTCTCTGAAGGATCTCATCTAATTCAGCTTTTTTTGCATCTAGGATTTTATTTAATTCGGCTTTTTTCGCGTCTAATTCTTCTTTAGATTTTTTGTCTTATTGGTAGGATTTGTATGAGTCTCTTATAAAAGAAATATTTAAGCTAAGTAATGGAATCATAACTATTGCAAAAACGGCTGGAGCTGTGGCGGTTAATCCAGGACAGTTTCCCGATTGTTTGCAGTGGATGTCGGCAAGCCGTATCGTATACGCCGCGCCGAGTGTTACAAATGTTGGTATGGAGGAGATCGCGGGCAAAACGTAATATTTCAAGTGGTTGCAGGCAAAATTGGCTATGCGGTCTGCGCTATTTCTGGCGATGCGGGATCCTTTGTCTAGGATCCACGAAGAAGTGTTTCTAAGTCCTGAATAGATCGCAGAAATCGTCATAGACGATATATTATAATGTAAATATATTTATTATATATTTTTTTTTGCCTAAATATTCAATTAAGCTTGTTTTTATTTATATCTTAAAATTAAATCGAATTTTTTACTATTTCTTTCGTGACCTATAAAAATAGGGCGAGGGGGCGGGAATGAATCTCAGAATAAGGTGACTGGCCGGATTAGCCTAGGAGATAAGGTCTTGAAGAGTAGGGGGATAAGTTGGGAAGAGATTTCAGGATTTGGCGATCGGCCGGATTAGCCGAGGAGATGATGTCTTGCTTGTCAGCTAGCCTCTCCAACGAGGCATTCGCATTAGAACAAATGCTTTTCTGCCATTTCTTGCACCACTCTTTGCTGAGGCGGTACCATTGAAAGGCTCTTTGGTAACGGCCCTGGGCTTCGTGTTCTTTTCCCAGCCGGTAAGCGATTCTTGCATCTTGTTCCTGCAAAGTCCTTTTCTCCAAACTCAGGATTTCGCTAAGCCACAAAGAAGGAGAGGGGCTTCGATTGCCAACGGAAATGGCAGTCGTATCGTTTTCGTAGCGCTTGTCTAGATACCTTACAGATGGGCGCCCAAGTCGTTCGTCGAGGAAAACCAGGCTTCGCGAAGAGTTTGTGCCATCGGTAGGGCCGAACACCCGGACGCCTTCTAATCCGTGCGCGATTTCCGCTGTAAGTTCTTTTCCTGCTTCGCAAGAAAGGAAAATCATGCGGGAATGACGCGGAAGGAAGCTGAAAATTTGGATCAAATTATCCGCGTAGCATTCCCCTAGAGAGGACGTCAGTTCAAAGTTGATCTCCGATTCAGTTCCATGCGCGTTGATGATCACCGCTTCGACCGGATTCGGAGAAGCCTTGCGGGCGGCTTCGACTTTCCTGGCTAAATCGCGTCTTCCCGATACGGCGAAAATCGGAATGACCCTGTACTCTTGCGCAAGATCGTTCGCGAGCCTTTCGTATACTGAAAGATCCCGGAAAATCGCTCCATTCCAGTCGCTAGAGGGAAAAATAACTAGAGCCGATTTCGTTTGCGATTCTTTTGGGAGCTCGTTGAATATTTTTTCGAGTTGCGCCTGGGCGGCTCTTACATTTTTCCGGTTTTGATAGAGCTCGAAGCGTTTCGCGATGTCTTTTTTGAAAATGTATGCATGAAGTGCGCCAAGCAGGAAAGGAATCGGTGAGAGAGCAAGAGTTATTCCGACGCAAGAGGTTGTTTCGCAAAGAGACAGAGCGGAGATAGGCATGACGGCCGAGGCAAGCGCCCCGGCTGGCTTAGGCATTACAAGGAGAGCAGTGTCTAAGTAGGGAAGATAGTTGATGACGAATGAATGAACCCGGTCAGTGAGGTTAGAGGCGAGCCGGGAAGCTGTTCCCTTCATCCAGGAGGAGGCTGTGACAGTTGCTGAACAAACGTTTGAAATAGACATGTAGCAAATATTGTGCGTTTTTTTTTGTTAATCTGGATTTTTACATTAAGATTGATTAGACGGCGACGTCGATGAGCTGGTGCTTCGGATTTTGCCGCATGCAGTACTGCTTTTCGAAGGGGCTTGCGAAGAGCGCCATCGGGCGGCCGAGCTTGTCGAGGACGATCGCCGAATTCGAAATCGGCGTGAAGGTTTTGATGTCGCCCACGATCCATGCGCTGCACTCGTAGGGGAGGGGAGTGAGGACGGTTTCGACGCCGTACTCGTCTTTGAGACGGTACTGCATCACTTCGAACTGGAGTTTGCCAACGGCTGCGAAAATGTAGTCCCCCTCTCGTTCGCCTGACTTGAGAATCTGGATCGCCCCTTCTTCGGAGAGGTGGGCGATCCCTTTGTCGAACGATTTCCGCTTGCCGACGTCTTTGGGATGGAGGCGGCAGAAAATTTCGGGCTGGAACTGGGGAAGGGGCTTAAAGTTGAATCCGCCAGTGATCGAGAGGGTGTCGCCGATGGAAAAGGAGCCGGGATTGATGACGCCGATGACGTCTCCTGGATAGGCGTAGTCGAGCGTCGTCCGTTCTCCGGCGAGCATCCCGTGGGGGCGGGAGAGGCGGATCTTCTTGTCGAGCCGGTGGTTTTTCACGGTCAGGTCGCGCTCGAAGCGTCCCGAGCAGATCCGGATAAAGGCCATGCTATCGCGGTGGCGACGGTCCATGTTGGCCTGGAGCTTGAAGACATACCCGCTGAAGGGCGTTTCAACCGGGTCGATCTCCGTTTCAGTTCCGTCGGGGAGCGTCGCTTTCCGCGAGTGAGGGCACGGGGCGAGGTGGATGAAAGCATCGAAGAACGGCTCGACGCCGAAGTTGGTGAGGGCCGAGGCGAAGAAGACGGGCGTCATTTTGCCGGCGAGGAACTGCTCGCGGGAAAACGGGTTGCCGGCCAGCTCCAGCAGGTCGAGCTCTTCCGCAATTTGTTTGTAGGTCTCTTCGCCCATCCGCTGAATCGATTCGGGGGAGCCGAGGGGGAACTTTTCGATATCGGCTTTCTGCGCGCCGCCGTGGGAAGTTTTGATGAAGAAAAGACATTCTCTCGTCTCTCGGTCGATGACGCCCTGGAACTGCTTGCCTGAGCCGATCGGCCAGTTCATCGCGACGGATTGGATCTGCAGCACGTTTTCCACTTCGTTCATCAAGTCGAGGATCTCTCTACCGGGCATATCCATCTTGTTGATGAAGGTGAGGACGGGGATTTCCCGGAGGCGGCACACTTCGAAGAGTTTGCGGGTTTGCTTTTCCACCCCTTTCGAGGCGTCGATCACCATGATGGCGCAGTCGGCGGCGGTGAGAGTCCGGTAGGTGTCTTCCGAGAAGTCTTCGTGGCCCGGGGTATCGAGGACGTTGATCACCGTGTCTTTGTAGGTGAATTGCATGGCCGACGAGGTGATCGAGATCCCCCGCTCCTGCTCCATCGCCATCCAGTCGGAGGCGGCGGCCTTGCGCCCTTTGCGCCCCTTTACCAGCCCCGCCGTATGGATCGCTCCTGAATAGAGGAGCAATT
>CAYPZU010000114.1:0-4727 GCA_964415395.1 uncultured bacterium | reverse complement strand
GCCTGACCCCGTCGCCGAGCCCGCCGCGGAGGAGGCGCAGCGCGCCGCCGCGGCGGGCGAAGCGGACATCGTGGACGGGCAGGCCGTGGAGGTGGCCGGAGGCGGCGTCACGGGCGGAGAGCTGCGCGAGTGGCTGCGCGAGCACCGCATCACCATCCCGGTCGCGCGGGAGGTCTGCATGCGCATGTTCAGGGTCGACTCGTTCGACGCCCTCACCGACGAGCAGCGCGGGCACCTGGTGCTCGAGCTCGACGGGGGTGCCCGGGCATGAAGCGGCAGCTGAAGCGCATGGTCCCGGGTCGCCCGCACAAGCCGGCGTCGGTGCGCTGGTCCACGTTCCTCGGCTGGCACCGGCGCGCGTGGCAGTGCGGGACGGTGCCCGAGTGGTGCCTGACGGGCCGGCCGTCGGGCGCTCGTGGGAAGCGCCATCCGCTCCCGGTGCTGCCGTGATCTACGCCGGCGACGAGTTCTACGGGGACGACGTCACCGCGGGCGTGCTGGTCGACGAGCCGCCGGTCGGCTGCCAGGTCTGCGCCGACTGCGGATTCGCCTGCGCCAAGACCGATGACGGGCTGTGCTGGTCCTGCTCGGGCGAGCTCGGCGAGGCCGGAGCATGACCGACATCCGCGCGGCGCTGGAGGCGTTCCTGCGTCCGTGGGACAGCATGTCCGACGAGTACCTGGCGTCCGGCGCAGCGCAGGTCGAGTTCGGTCCGGAGGCGATCACGCGCGTCGTCAAGGGTCGCGCCGCGCTGCGCGCCAGCGAGCTCGAAGAGGCCCGGCCCTTGACCGACATGCGGGAACGGCTGATCGCGATGGCGACCTTCGGCGCGTACCGCGGGTCGGGGTCGCCGTCGGCACGCGCCGCGACGGCAGAGCGCCTGGTGACTGCCGTGGAGCGCCAAGCGGTCGAACGCGTGCTCGACAAGGCTCGGAAGTGGCACGACGACGGGTCCATGACCCACGCAGAGTGGGCCGCCGTCTGCGCGGTGTTCTACGTCGAGGAAGTGCGACCGAGCCCTGAGGGCATCGAGCGCATCGTGGCCGGCATTCAGAAGCGGGCGGAGGCCGGAGCGTGATCGCCTGCGATTGCATCGGCGGGTGCGTGGTCTGCGAGGTCGACGGCCTTCCCATGGACCCCGTGCGCTTCGCCGAGCGCCAGGCGATGGACCGCGAAGGCCACGAGGCGCTGGCGCGCTTCCTGGCCGCCCCAGCGCGCCCCATGGCGGTCGCGGTCGACCCGACGCCTGAGCGGCTAACCACCCGGGAGCGCGGGCGCCTGCGCCGGCAGCGGCTGGACGCCGAGGCCGCCGGTGAGACGTTCACCGCGAGCATGACCTGGTCGCTCCACACGACCGGCGTGGCGGACCGGCGCGACTCCAACACCACCAGCCGCCTGCGCGCCGGGCGCGCCATCGGCCGGAGGAAGAAGGAGCGGATCGCGGGGCGGGACGTCTGATGGCCCAGCCCCACCAGGTCCATGACTTCTCGCGCCTCATCTCCACCAGCGACACGGGCATGGCCATCTACGGCTGCGCCTTCCGGGCCAACGGGACGGTGATCGGGTGCGCCGAGACGGAGGTCCGCGCCACCAACCAGCCCAGCCCCTACGCCATCAAGCGGGAGGCCGCGAGGGTGGCCGCCGCCAAGCGCAAGACACGAGGAGGGTCCTGACCATGGCCAGCAGGCCGAGGAAGCTGTTCGGGGACAAGTTCGAGGACGCGCCCGATCCCGAGGACGTCACCGTCGTCGCGTTCGGGATGAAGGCCTCGCCCTACCAGGCGAGCGCCGACATGACCACGGTGGTCGACGACCTCATCGGCCGGTTCCCCGAGTCGCTCGGGTTCCTGAAGAACGTCCGGCTCATCGTGCTCCGCCGCGCGTCGTCGAGGACGGACAACGAGTTCCACCCGGCGGCCGCCTCGGGGGTCTGGATCCGCTCGGACAAGGAGCGCGCGGTCCGTGCCGACATCGACGCCGGCGTCTGGCTCCAAGGGGAGTTCTGGGACCGGTTCAACCCCCTGCAGCGCCAGGCCTGGCTCCACCACCTGCTGCTCCGCTTCACGCTGACCCCCAAGGGCGCCCTGAAGCTCCAGCGCCCGGACCTCGTGGTCTGGCCCGAGGAGCTGCGCATCTACGGCGCCTGGTCCGAGCAGCTGAAGCTCGGGATGCAGAGCTGGGACGCTCACCAGCACCCAGCGCCGAAGCCAGCCGCGATCGCGCGGCGCGAGGCCGAGGCGACCACGCCTCCACCGGCGGTCAACTGACCGACCGATGGGAACCCCGACCATGGGGGAGCCGGGTACGGCCGGCTCCCCCACCACCCCTCCACCGCGCTCCTGGCGCCACGCCGGTGGCGACAGCGATGGCGAGTGCGACGCCTGTTGGGCGGAGCTGGACCTCGACGAGACCGAGCCGCGCTCCGACCCGCACGAGGCAGCGCCCGACCTCGCCCAGGCCCTGTGGTGCTACGTGTGCGGCCACGACATCGAGGCGGTGCCCGCATGACCGGGTCGAGGGCCAGGACGGAACGCTGCGTCTGCGGCGGGCTGATCGTGGCGAACGAGGACGCTCCGGGGCCCGCGGTACTGGCCCACGGGCGGTCACCGCGCCACGAGGCCTGGCGCCTGGGCCTCGAGGTGGTCGAAGGCGACCCGCTGCTCCCCACGACGGACGGGAAGCCCACGTGGGCGCTCACAGCCGCTCACGCGGCCGAGGGCGCGGCGTGAGGGTCACCTTCCGGCCCCTGCCCACGTGGCCGCACGCCGAGACCAAGCCGCGGCGGTACGCCCACTTCAAGGCGCCGTGGGACCAGACGCTCCGGGAGCTCGACTACGAGATCGGGCGCCTCGATGGTCGCAACGTCGTGTTCGGGGCAGGCTTCCGGGAGAGCGACCTCCGGATGGACGGCATGCCCCGCGCCGACCGCCGCCAGGCGCCGTACATGCACCCGGGCGTCGAGGTCAGCTTCGACTCGCGCTACGGTCGCCTCACCTACGCGACCGACCAGTACACCGACTGGAAGGCCAACGCTCGCGCGATCGCGCTCTCGCTCGAGGCGCTGCGCGCGGTCGACCGTCACGGCGTCAGCAAGCGCGGCCAGCAGTACGCCGGCTGGGCGCAGCTGGGTGCCGGCGGCCCTGACGCCGAGCGCGGGCGGAAGCTCGTGGAGCGCCACGGCGGCATCCGCGCGGCGCTCATGGCCACCCACCCGGATCACCAGGGCGACCCCCGCGACTTCGCGGACGTGCAGGCCTACCGAGAGCTCGAGGGAGGAGCCTGATGGTCGCCCAGCACAAGCCCTGGTGGCGCGTCGACGCGGATGCCGACGTCTCGGACAAGCTCGTCGGCCTCCCGAGCGACGCGGCCCGCTGGGCGTGGTTCCGGATGGGCTGCCAGGCCAAGACCCAGCGCCACATGGGCGTGTTCGCGGACCGCGCCTACCTGCGGTTCGTCCTTGGCGCCTACGCCCGCCACCTGGGGTCCCTGGAGGCCAAGGGGCTGGTCCACGAGTGGCCCACCGCCTGCGCCGACTGCTCCGCCGACTACCAGGCCATGGCGGTCGCCGGGGCCATGGTGGTCCACAACTATCGGCGCAAGCAGGTCGACCCGACGAACGCCGACCGGCAGGCCAGGTTCCGCGACCGTCACGGCATCAGTAACGGCGCCGACAACGGCGAACGTAACGGTAATCAAACGCCATCCTCGCGCGCACTGTCCCCGTCCCAGTCTCCGTCGTCGTCTCTACCACCCGGAGAAGACGAGCCGTACCAGGTGTCGACGCCGCCGGAAGCGAACGATCTCCGGGCCCTCGCCGAGGAGCTGACCCAGCAGTCGAACGTCCTGGCCAACGTCTGGTCCGGCCTCGGGGAGAAGGCGGTCCGGCTGGTCCGGAAGCACGGCCTCCCCGCCGTCGAACGCGAGTGGCGCCGGATCGCTGCCGAGGAAGGGGGCCTGCCCGAGCTGCGGCAGCTGGTGTTCGGCGCCGATGAGGCCCTCAACCGCGTCCGCCGTACCCCCGCCGTCACGGAGACACCCGAGGAGCGGGATGCCCGGGAGCTGGCCGAGCTCAAGGCCATCGCCGCCCGGAACATCGCAGCAGGAGCGACCCGATGAGCAGCATCTCCGAGGCCATCACCGAGCGCCGGCTGGGCTACCCCGGCGTCGCCGGGAAGCTCGACCGCATGTCCCTGGCCGAGGTCTGCGGCGTCCTGGGCCGACCTGATCGGGAGGTCCGCAACCTCGAGCCGGCACCGCCCATCCGCCTCGAGGACGGCACCATGGGCCCGGCCTGGAAGGTGGGCGACGGCCGGCCGGTGCTGGCGACCGATGACCCGGCCGAGGTGGTCGCGATGAACCTCTGCGCCATCGCCCGGAACCCCTGGACGGCCCGCCAGGCGGTCACGGAGCGCCACCCGGCCCGGTGTGGCTTCTGCGACTACGAGGTGCTCGAGCTGCACCGGGCGATCGCCCACGCCGCCTACTTCGCCCGGCTCGTCCGGGACCACCTGCTCGTCTGGATCGGGGACGACCACGAGGCCTACATCCGCGCCGGGGAGGAGGACGGCCGGGACCAGGCACACCAGTGGGAGGACTTCATGGCGCTCCATGACGGGGAGCAGCGCCGCCGCGTCGCCGCCGTCACGGCCGCGCTTCGGGAGGAGGCAGCATGACGTACCAGGAGGCGTTCGGGGAGCCCGCCGCCCCGACCGCCGAGGCGCTGGCCGA
>CAYPZU010000113.1:0-4873 GCA_964415395.1 uncultured bacterium | reverse complement strand
GGCCAGAACTGGAATCGAACCAGCGACACAAGGATTTTCAGTCCTCTGCTCTACCAACTGAGCTATCTGGCCAAGAGATGAATTTCTAAAAGGCTACAGCATAACTCTTTCGATTCAATTCCCGCAATCATTCTTTTGTGAAATGACGGGAATCGGAGAGGAGAAAACGGAATGCAAGTGATTTAATTAGAAGGATTTACGGTTAATCTTCCGTGCCGGTTGCGGTGGCGGCATGGACAGGGCGGGCCTGGGCTTCGATCAGGATCATATCCTTAACGACGTTGACAGCCTCCTGCATCTGGATATCTTCCTTGCCGATCTGGATCTGCTCGTCGATTGTGTTGACGGGCAGCGAGCCGCTGCGGGCCTGGATGGTCTCCAGCTTTTTGAGGAAAGCCTTGAAGTTCGGATCGCGGGAGATCCGGTGCTGGCTGTTCTTGCGGAGAGCCGGGAGCATCTTTTTCCAGAAAGGAACTACGCGCTGGAGATAAGGCAAATAGCGCTTCTGGAAGAGGTGCTGCGTTCTCTCGTCGAGATCGTCGAGAGGGTCGTTATAAGCTGCGCTCACGTGGTCGGCAGGGAGCGGATACTCGAGGAATTTCTCGCCGATATTGTACGGAGCGTACTGAGTCGGGACAACGATGTCGGCGATCACGCCGTCGATCTGAGTGCTCTTGCCCGAGACAGTGTAATAGCGGCCGACAGTGACTTTGAAAAAGAGGTCTGCTTTTTCATCGGTAACAGTTTGATATTGGATCGAGCCTTTGCCGAAGGTTCTCTCATCGCCGACAACAACCGCAACGCCGTAGTCCTGGAGCGCTTGAGCGACGATTTCAGAGGCGGAAGCCGACATCTTCGAGGTGAGGATGACGAGAGGGCCTGAAAAGTAGCTGCGGCCAACGATATTCCGGAGATAGTGGACTTCCCCTTTGCCGTATTTGGAGATGACGATCACCCCGTTGGAAACAAAGAGTCCGGCGACCTTGACCGCCTGGCTTAAAAAGCCGCCCGAGTTTTCGCGGAGGTCGAGGACAAGACCGTGGAGATCGCCCTTCTGGCGGAAGTTCCGGATCGCTTCCTTGATGTCTTTTTCGCTGCTGATCCCGTCTCCGCTCTCGTAGAAAGAGTGGAGGGAGATTTTGCCGATGATCCCATCGCCGAACTGCTCGTAGCTCGCCTCGATCCGCTCTTCGTTCATCACGATCGGCCGTTTGCGGAGAGAGACGCGGAAAAAGTTTTCGTGGTTTGCTTCGAAATCAAGCCTCTTAAAGCCGAGGACGATGTCGCCGCGGTCTTTCTTCTTCAGGATCTCAAGGACGTCTTCGAAAGCGACTTGCGAAATCGGGCTGCCGTCGATCTCGATCAGAAGGTCATTGACCTGAATCTGGCCCGACTGCTCTGCAGGGCTTCCCTTGATCAGCTCAGCGATCATAATCCCGTCGATCCCCTCGGATAGGACGACGCCGACCCCCTCGAACTGCTTCTCGAGGCTGGTGCGCATCTCGAAAGCTTCTTCAGGGCTGAAAAAAGAGGTATGGGTATCGAGGCTCTTGGCGAACGATTTGACGATCCGGAGGGCCATCAGGTGCTCGACGCGGTCGGCCGCCATCGGCTGTCCATTGGCTGCCAGGAACAGATAATTGAACTCTGTGCGCCGCACCTTTTTCTCGAAGAGGGAAAAAACTTTGCTTTTTCTATCTGTTGTATCAAGGCGGGTGCGCACTTTATGGAAGAGATAAAACCGAGCCATCCGGCTCTTCTGCCGGTCGATTAAGTCCTCTTCAGAAGATGGGTATTGCGACTGGGGCGCAATCGGGCCGTTTTCAAAATCGAGTTCGTCGGAAGCTAGCTGGTCTGAGAGGACTTTCCGAAGACCCTGAGCCCTGACAATAGAGCGCTGAATGAGCTGGTTGAGGGCGACGAAATCGGAGTAATCATTTTTTTTGAGGCGGGAAAGGATCTCCGCCGCTTTTTTGTCGCTCATGTTCAGGTAAGGGAGCACCTCGGACTCGAGAAGGTAGGCCTTCTCGGAATCGAACTGCTCGATATAGAGCTTGAAGGACCTGCGGACAAGAGTCGTCGACAACTCTTTATTTTCAATGTGGAGGCTGAAGAACCGCTCCATGATTTTGGGAATTTCGTGAATCCGCAAGGAAGTCTGGACGGAAGAGAGCGGCACGATCCAGGCAAACACGCACAAGAGAAAGAGAACCGTTTTCCGCTTCATTGTCTTTCCAGGTAAAAAAAAAGGGAGGGAGGGGACTTAAAGGACCGAATTAAACTTGCCAAACTTAGCGTCGTAAGCTTCGCCTTGTTCCCCTGGCCTCCCAAGGCAAGTATAGTAATAAATAGTTTAATTAGTCAAATCATTAAATAATTAGATATTGATGTCGCCAGTACATAACTAAACATTACTACTTTAAAACATTTATTTATTATATCTACAAAGAAAGGACTGGAGGTTCGGGGCCTTTCTTTTGCATTTAAATGGGTTGAGGGGGTATAGTCTTCCACTATCATTGCGTTATGGCACTCACGTTTGAGCTGCCAGCGCAGGGTATTTATATTTAGGAGAATGGCACTCATGCCGACATTCAACCAACTCGTAAAGAAAGGGCGCACAGACAAAGTCAAAAGACGGAAATCACCCGCCCTCCAGCAATGTCCCCAGCGCCGCGGCGTTTGCCTCCAGGTCAAAACGAAGACACCGAAGAAGCCTAACTCAGCCTTGAGAAAGGTCGCTTGGGTCCGTCTTTCGAACGGCCAGGAGATCATCGCCTACATTCCAGGCGAAGGACATAACCTTCAGGAACACAGTATCGTACTCGTTCGCGGCGGCAGGGTCAAAGACCTTCCCGGCGTTCGCTACCACATTGTTCGCGGCGCGCTCGACTGCGCAGCGGTCAAGGACAGAAAAAAATCGCGCTCCAAATACGGTGCGAAGAAACCTAAGTAAAGTAATACCAGGAAGCTGCAAATCAGTTTCCTTGCCCCCGGCTTTAACTGGACGTTCCAGATAAATCCCAGGGCAGGCTTTCCCCACAAGGGTAAGCCGGGTGAAGAACCAAAGAGAGAAAGAATATGTCTAGAAGACGCCGCGCCGTAAAGCGCCGGACAGAACCCGATCCGATTTACCAAAGCGTAACTTTGGCCAAGTTCATCAATAAGCTGATGATCGGCGGCAAGAAATCGGTCGCCCGCAACATCGTATACAAAGCTCTGGAGAAATTTGCTCAGAAAGTGAAGACGGACAGCCCGTTGGAAGCTTTCGAGCAGGCTATCGAGAACTCCAAGCCGTCCCTCGAGGTGAAAACCCGCAGGATCGGCGGCGCCAACTACCAGGTGCCTGTAGAAATCCCGAATGACCGCCGCACCGCCATGGCGATGCAGTGGATCATCACCCACTCCCGCGCTAAGCCGGGCCGCTCAATGGAAGAGGCTCTGTCCAGCGAACTCATCGACTGCTTCAATAACCAGGGTACGACGATCAAGAAGAAAGACGACACCCACCGGATGGCCGAAGCCAACAAAGCCTTCGCCCATTACAAATGGTAGGAAGAGAAGCGAATGGGTAAAAGACCAGAAACCGATAAGTTAGAGAATGTCCGCAATATTGGCATTATGGCCCATATTGACGCGGGCAAGACGACGACCACCGAAAGGATCCTCTTCTACTCGGGCAGACTTCACCGGATCGGCGAAGTGCACGAGGGAGCCGCCACCATGGACTTCATGGAGCAAGAGCGGGAACGGGGGATCACGATCACCTCGGCGGCGACGACCGTTTATTGGAAAGATTGCAAGATCAACATCATCGATACGCCTGGCCACGTAGACTTTACGATCGAGGTGGAGCGCTCGCTGCGCGTACTCGACGGCGCTGTAGCCGTCTTCTGCGCAGTCGCAGGCGTCCAGCCCCAGTCGGAAACCGTCTGGCGCCAGGCTGAGCGCTACGGAGTCCCCCGGATCGTGTTCGTCAACAAGATGGACCGTACCGGAGCCGACTTCTTCAACGCCGTCAAGTCGATGCGCGAAAAACTCCATGCCAACGCTTTCCCTGTCCACTGCCCGATCGGCGCGGAATCGGAATTCAAGGGCATGGTCGACCTGATCGCGATGAAAGCCTACCTCTTCCACGATGAGACGATGGGCGCGAAATACGACGTGGAGCCAATCCCAGCGAATCTTCTCGACCAGTGCAAGAAGATGCGTCAGGAGCTCCTCGAAGAACTCGCGACGATCGACGAGTCGAACGAAGACTTCATGATGAAGGTTCTTGAAGCACCCGATACGCTCACTGAAGGAGAAATCCACGCCGTGATGCGCAAAGGGGTTACCCAGAACAAGATCAACCCAGTCCTCTGCGGAACCGCCTTCAAGAACAAAGGCGTTCAGCAGATCCTCGACGCCGTCGTCCGCTGGATGCCGTCGCCGATCGACCGCGGCCTCATCAAAGGACACAAAATCGACTCGGAAGAGTTGATCGAGATCCCTCCTGCAGATGACAGCCCGCTGTCCGCCCTGGCGTTCAAGATCATGAGCGACCCGTATGTAGGCAAGCTCACGTTCATCCGTATCTATAGCGGAACCCTGGCGAAAGGCTCTTCCCTCTTGAACACGACAAAAGACAAGAGAGAGCGCGTTTCCCGCCTGCTCGAAATGCACGCGAACCAGAGAAAGGACCGCGACGAGTTTTTCACAGGCGACATCGCTGCCTGTATCGGCCTCAAATACACGTCGACAGGCGATACGCTCTGCTCAGAAGGCAACGAACTTCTCTTAGAGAAGATGGACTTCCCAGAGCCTGTGATTTCTATGGCAATTGAACCTAAATCAAAAGCCGACCGTGAAAAGCTGGCAGTGGCCCTCTCCT
>CAYPZU010000112.1:0-4959 GCA_964415395.1 uncultured bacterium | reverse complement strand
TCCTCGCCCTCGGCGGCGGCGGGATCGTGATCGGCCTTGCGACCTGGGGCTGGCGCGTGATCGAAACCATCGGCAAAAAGATCACCGAACTCACACCGACGCGCGGCTTTGCCGCCGAATTCGGCGCGGCTTCCACGATCCTCTTCGCCTCAAAGCTCGGAATGCCGATCTCCACTACGCACGCCCTCGTCGGCGCCGTCCTCGGCGTCGGCATGGCCCGCGGCCTCCGCGCCCTCAATCTCCAAACCCTGAAAGAGATCGTCGTCTCCTGGATCGTCACGATCCCCCTCTGCGCCCTCTTCAGCATCCTCTCCTTCTACCTCTTGAAGCTCATTTTCATTTAGAAAAGAGAACAACCGCATAGATGCGGCTCTCTTTTTTGAAAGAGTTGCAGTTCTTGGGCCGTTTGACTATAGAGAAGGAATGGGCGATATCGAACTGCAAGCGGACATCCTCGCGCAGAAAATCAGACACATCATCATTACCAACAACGGACACACGTCCGATGAAGCGTCGATCGAAGAGTTTTACGAAGCATTCTGCATTGCGCTCCGCGAAGAAGTGATGATCAACTGGACTTCGACCTTCCAAACGTTCAAGGCCAAAAAACCGCGGTTCGTCTACTTCCTTTCGATGGAATACATGCCCGGCCGTTTTCTGGGGAATAACCTCACGAATATCGGAGCGACAGAACTGGCTAGAGCCGTCTCGGTGAAAATGAATCGGAATTTCGGCGAGCTGATCGGCTGCGAAACAGAGCCGGGACTGGGCAACGGCGGCTTGGGAAGGCTTTCTTCCTGCTTCCTCGATTCGCTCGCCTCGCTCCAGTATCCCGCAAGGGCCTACGGCTTAAGATACCAGTACGGGATCTTCGAACAGGAGATCTGGAAAGGGAAGCAAATCGAACGGCCCGACTGCTGGCTTCTGAACAATTATCCGTGGGAGTTCAGAAGGGACCAGGAGGCGGTGAACGTCCATTTCCGGGGCAATCCCGTCCAGGGAAAAAACAAACACGGCGACGACGTGTTCCTCCTGGAAGATTACGAGGACGTGCGGGCGCTCCCCTACTACATGCCGATCGTCGGCTACTCGGAAAAAGAAAACTTTTCGGTTTTAACCCTCTGCCTCTGGTCGACGAAAGAATCTCCCCGCAATTTCCAGCTGCAGCGGTACAACGCAGGCTTTTTAGACCAGGCGGCGGAAAACACGTCGCTGACCGACGTCCTCTATCCGAACGACAATAACGAACTCGGCAAGCGGATGCGCCTCAAGCAGGAGTTTCTGCTCGTCTCGGCATCGCTGCAGGACATCATCCGGCGCCATCTCTATTTCTTCGGCGCCATGGACAGCTTCGCAGACAAAGTGCGGATCCAGATCAACGACACCCATCCGGCGCTTGTGATCGCCGAGCTGGTCCGGACGCTGACCAAAAATTACGACTTCTCCTGGGCCGACGCCTGGGAAGCGTGCAAGGCGTGCTGCAGCTACACGAACCACACGATCTTAAGCGAAGGACTCGAAGAGTGGAACGAGAACCGGATGCACGAGTTGATCCCGCGTCAATACCAGGTGATCCAGCGGCTCAATCTCGAATTCTGCAACAGCGTGCGGGACCGGTTCCCGGGCGACGAGGAGCGGGTGCGGCGCGTCTCGATGATCGAAGAAGGGCAGGTGAAAATGGCCCATCTGGCGATTGCCGGCTCCCATAAAGTGAACGGAGTCGCAGAGCTGCATACCGACATTCTCAAAAAGAAACTCTTCAAAGATTTCTACGAGCTCGCTCCGGAAAAATTCATCAACATCACCAACGGAGTGACCCACAGGCGCTGGCTTCTGCACGCCAACCCTCTCCTCTCGGCTTTCATCACGAAGCGGATCGGGAAAGGGTGGATCACCGATTTCCCCCAGATCGAAAAGCTCGCCCGCTTCGCCTCGGATCCGGAGAGCAGAACCGACTTCCTCGCCATCAAACGGAAAAACAAGGAAACACTGATCGCCCTCCTCTCCCACGAGACCGCCATGCGCGACGAGACGGGCAAAATCATCTGCCATTCGTGCGTGCTGGGACCCGACGCCCTCTTCGACGTGCAGATCAAACGGATCCACGAATACAAACGGCAGCTATTGAGCGTGCTCCACCTGATTATGAACTACCAGGATCCGAAGGGTATCGCAGTCCCCCGCCTGGTTCTTTTCGCAGGCAAAGCCGCTCCTGGATATGTACGGGCGAAGCAAATCATCCAGCTCATCTATGCCGTCGGCCGCAAACTCCGGAACGACCCCGCCTTCAAAGAAAAGCTCCGGATCTCCTACCCCGAAAATTACAACGTCGCTCTCGCCGAAATGATCATCCCGGCAGCCGACCTGTCGGAACAGATCTCGACCGCCGGATGGGAAGCCTCCGGCACGGGCAACATGAAGCTCGCCATGAACGGCGCGCTGACGATTGGAACCGAAGACGGGGCGAATATCGAAATGCGCCAGGCCGCAACAGACCGGTGGTGGCCTTTCCGCTTCGGCTCGACCGCCGAAGAGAACGCGCAGCCCTACAATCCGTGGGACATCTATATCCATGACGAAGGGATCCGGAAAGCGGTCGATTCGCTAAAAGACGGAACCTTCTCCGAAAATAGCGACGAGGCAGAAGCGTTCGCCCAGATCTACCAAAGCCTGATCGAACAGGATCCGTTTAAAGTGCTGAAAGACCTCCGCTCTTACGCTACAGCGCAGAAAAAAGTCGAGGCTCTCTACCTGGATCGGGACGTCTGGGCTGAAACCGCCCTTCATAACATCGCGGCGATGGGCCGCTTTTCAACCGACGTTTCGATTCGCAACTACGCAGAAAAAGTCTGGGGAGCCGTCCCCTGTCCGCCCGATCCGGAGATCGTCGCCAAGGTGCGCGAGGAATATTCGGAACACGACCGGTGCAAGATCAGAGTTTAGAAAAAATAATAGGATAAGAGAGGCAAAACTGCTCTTTCCCGAAGATGCTTCATCTTCGGCTCTGTGCTCTCTGTGTTCTCTGTGGTTCAATTCACTGGGGGTTCGGGGGCTTCCCCTGCGCGCAGCTCGCTAGTCGAGATCCCATTTTTTACGAAGATCTCCCATCTTCTTCTTTTTCTTCAGATGGTCGAGGCTTTTATTGAATAGGGAAATCAGCCGCTCGTTTTTCCCTTTCGGAGCTACGAGATGAAGGCCGGCGTCAGTCAGCGGATCGGAGGCGATCATCAGCTTCCCGGAAAAAAGATCGGCGATATAGGCCGACGCAGGAACGCGATTCAAAAGAGCCGCTTCGATTTCCCCGTTTGCGACCGCGTTGAGCAGGTCGGGGATCGTCATATAGTTGCGGATCACGATATCGCCGTATTTTTGGATCTGGAGCACGGCGGGGTCGCCTGACAGAACGCCGACCAGCTCGCCGCCGAGCTTGGATAAATCCGTATATTGCGAGTCGACCGGCACGATCAGAACAGGGCCGAGTTCGAGAAAGTTCTCTGAAAAGTCGTATTTGGCTGAATTGAATTCATAGGGGGGCAGAGAAGAGAGGACCGCGTCGTACCGTTTCTCTTTCATCCCGTCGAGCAGCGAATCCCAATTCGCGGGGATCTTTTCGAATTCGATGCCGCTGTAGCGGGCGATCTCGAGCAAAAGATCTTCGGTGTAGCCGTTCACGTAGGAAGCCTGGGGGCCGAAATCCACAGGATACCAATTCGGGTCGATCCCGATTTTGAGGCCGCCGGCGTTGCCAGGCGTGCCGCAGCCGCAGCTCTGCAATAAAACCGCAGTCATAAAAAGTAGAAGCAGCCGCACAGTGACACCTTTTCCGGCGATTCTAGAAAACGCCCCTTTTCCGCACAACCTCAAAATCTACCTAAATCAAGGGAGAACTGAGAGAAAATCAGCGCAGAGTAAAGAACCGAGGCTGAGAGTTCCCTGAGAAATTCAAATTGGAGGGAGGACGGGACCATGCCCTGAGAGAGGGAGGGGCTATTTGAGCGATTCCTGCCTCCAGCCCTTATTGCTCTGCGTTCTCTCGGGCTCGGGTCTTTCTCTGTGCTGATCTTTTTTGCTCTAAACTGATCTTCTCTTTGAAGCGCTAGAACTTGTAGCCCATGAAGCTGGTGAGCGAGTAATTCGTCCAGTGGACTTCCTCGGGATGGGACGTCCGGACGCGGGCCGTTGCAAGAGGCGCAGGAAAGACGGTTTTGATCTTTTCGCTGCTCTTGAGAGAGGCGGTATGCGTCCAGGCGGCGAAAGCTTCGAAATAGAGGCCGAACGTCCAGCCTGTGGCGTGGTGGATCCGGATGTCGGTTCCGCCGATCTGGGCGCGGGCGGTATTCGAGGAGGAGACCGTATGCCGCCGGATCAGCTGAGCCAGCACAAGATCTCCTGCTGGATCATAGCGGTAGATCTGCTGCTCCAGCGTGCTGCGGGAACGCATATCCTGCGGCTGGTATTGATAATAAAGATCCCACTGGCCGCTCTTCCAGAATTTGAAGCGGATCCGCGCGTCGGCGAAGGGGCCGAACCAATCCTGCTGGTTCGGTTTGGAGAAAACGTTTTTGGAAAGGGTGTCTGGAGTCAGAACGCCCTTTTCTTTCTCTGCCCAGTTCATTAGATGGGCGTAGCGGTAGCCAAGCGCGGGAATCACCGAAAAGCCGAAGTTTTCCCGCTGAATGAGTTTGATCTCGTAGCCAAGAGAGGCTTGGGCGTCCGCGGTGTAGCCGGCCCCGAGGCTGTAGCCAATGGAGCGGTCGGAGAAATGCTTCCAACTGAGATCCCCGTAGAGAAGCCAGCCGTAGCCTCCGTGCATCCCCAGAATGAAATTGCGGTACTGTACGTGAGAGCCCGCTCTGAGAGTCAGCGAATTCCGGTTGTGGATCGTCGTTTTGGAAAAGCTGTTTTCAAGGAAGCTCTGCCGGTCGAACCGGTAGCCGAGGGCCGCCCATTTGTGGAACG
>CAYPZU010000111.1:0-4969 GCA_964415395.1 uncultured bacterium | reverse complement strand
GGCGAAGATGTTGCTTGGCATAGAGACGACACCAGCAAGCATTTTGTCATCGATGAGTTTTTGACGGATTGCTTTGTCGATACCGGATTGCGCAGTGATAAAGCCAGTTGGGACAACGACAGCGGCCTTACCAGAGGGCTTGAGAGAATGGATAATGTGTTGAAGAAAGAGCTGGTAGATCGCCATTTTCTCTTTATCTTTTTTAGGAATATTCGGGATGCCAGCAAAGAAACGGGCACGATTTTCTTTCGTGTCGAGGTCGTCACGCCATTTGCTAAAATCAAGTTTGAACGGAGGATTAGAAACAATGAAGTCGAACTGTTTGAGAACATGACCATCGCGATGGTATGGAGAGAGGATCGTATTCTCTTTAATAATATTGGGAATCGAATGGACGAGATTATTGAGGATGAGATTAAGTCGAAGAAGACCGGATGATTTTTGAGAGATATCTTGAGAATAGATGACGCAGCGCTCTTCTCCGATGGCATGGGCTAGGTTCATAAGCAAAGTGCCTGAACCAGCTGAGGGGTCGTAGCAGCTTACATTGGTGAGGGTGTTTTTATGAGGAGCGAGGATGGCTGCCATGATTTTGGCAACGGCATGAGGAGTGTAGTACTCAGCGTATTTGCCTCCGCTATCCGTGTTATAGTCTTTGATGAGGTATTCAAAAATAGCGGCATAGAAATCGTGTTTCTCTGCGAAAATTCGCTCAAAGCTAAAGTTGACGAGATTATTGATAATAGAACGACAGAAGCTATCTCGTTTAGATTCGTCGACGAGGTACTCACTGATCCTATCAAAGAGGGTGATTTTGGTTCCTTCGCCTGTTTTTACAGCAAAGACATCATTATTGGTCGCCGCGATGTCTCGTAGTGTATCGTCGAAGAGCTTGGCAAAACCTGGGGCGTTCTGACGGCTAAAGAGATGAGAGATCAGATGTTCGGGTTTGAGGCGAGCTGTATTTGGCCCAAGTTGCATGGTGAGGAGATCGCGCTCGTCATGGCTTAAAGAAGAGAAGGCTTGTTCCCAGCTCTCAGCTTTGGCTAGGGTTGGGTTGAGTTTTTTTATCTCGAACGCAAATTTGTCATTCAGGAATTTGTATAGAAACACTTGCGTGATGATCTTGAATTCGTTGCCATCGTTGCCAAGGCCTGTATCAGCGCAGGTGGTTTTTAGGCCATCGATCAATTCACGGGTTTTTTGCTCGAAATCTTGTGTGCTCATATACGCTTCCCTGAACGATTAGCCGAGTTGTATTCATTAATATGCTCAGCGAGGATCTGCCTGCTGACAACCCGCATCAATTCGGGGTTAATGGGAGTATGACCTTTTTGTTGGAATTCTGCAATAGTTAGAGGCATCACCATTCTTTCAAAATAGGGTTCATTGGATATGAGCTGCGCATTTTGTAAGATTTTGTCATCTATTTGTGTTTTTAAAGAAGAAAGTGTGGAGAAGAGTTGGCGTTCAGAAAACGTGTACTGTTCGACAAGGCGTTTATGGATACGCGCGTACTTTGCGTCTCCATGGTATTTTTGCTTGAGTAAATCGTTTTTGCGATTCATTTCTCGCCCCTTATCAGAGATTGAATTGAGTACCTCTATGTTGGCGCTCATTTCTTCTTGAGTAATTTCGTTGAGCTTTTTCTTTTTGAAAAGGCGCTCCAGCTCTTCTCTAAGGGTAATGAATTCAGGGTCTTGCTGATCGAAATTTTTGAGCAAGGTTTCTCGGGTTTTTTCTAGGGTGTTTTTGAGCTGATCTGCAATCGCTAATTCAGACTCTCCAACTTTGATAAAAGAGAAGACGATATCTTCTAGGGCAAGGTTAAGGAGATTTGTAGTGTCTTGGTCGGATTCGAGGTTCTCTTTATGATTCAAAAGATCAAGGCGGCGAGAAGCTTCGAGATAGAGGCGGTTGAGTTTTTGAAAATCTAGTTGTTCTAAAAGCGGGTAAGAGCCTTGCAAACGAATCAGGTTATATAAACTGCGAGCATTGGCTAATGCCTTTTTGACGGCAAGCACTTCTGCTTTCGTTTGAATTTGGCTCATTTGTTGAGAAAATATCTCGGCATTTTCGATATTGAAATGGAAGAGGGCATCTTTGATTTGTTCGATCTCTTGGTTGATTTCATCGGGGGACTTGAAGAGACGGGAGTAGTGTTCGAATTCGTCGCCGACCTCTTCTTGTAGTTCATTCAAATAGGCTTGATTGACCTCTTCAAACTCTTTTTGGATGTCCGCAAAGTCGACTACATATCCATAACGGAAATTGCGATAGGGGCGGTTCACTCGGGTAAGAGTTTGAAGCAGGTTGTGATTATGGACAATTCTGCCAAGATAGAGCTTTTTGAGCCGTGGAGCATCGAACCCTGTAAGAAGCATGTTGTAAACGAATAGAAGGTCGATTTTTCCAGCCTTAAAATCTTCAATCGATTCTTTTCGATCTTCTTTGCTGTCAACGTCATGCAGAATCAGGGCAGCCTGTAAAATTGACTCTTGCTTTTGAAAGGCGTGAAATAGAGCTTTTGCTTGTTCTGCGCTATCGCAGACGACCATGCCGCCAATGGTGTTATCGTTATGCATTTTGCGGCTGTTTTCAAAATCCTTGAGGATATATTCGAGCATGGGCATGACGAATCGCGAATGAGAATATAATTCTGTCCTGTTGAGATCGCCCACTTCTAATCGTAGGTCTGCTAGGGCTTTTTGCAGTGTTTGCTTGTAGTTCGATTCAATTTCTTCACGAATCAGCCTTAAGGTATAGCCGTCGGCAATCGAAGCGTTGTAGTAATAGTTATGGAGATATTCCCCGAAGAGGGTGCGAGAGTTGTACTCATTTCCCAGAAGAGGAGTTCCTGTTAAACCGATATGGATAGCGTTCCGATCCGATTCATAGAGATTGGCAAGAAAGCTTCCTTTCGGGTTATAGCTTCGATGTACTTCGTCAAGAAAATAAATGCGTTGAATAGAAACGTCGTAGTCTTTGGTTTGAAGGACTTTGGGATCATTTTTGAATTTGTGGATGTTGACTACGGTAATTTCTGGAACGCCGGAGGGGTTATGAATGGCTTGCGTTCTTTTAATCTCTTGAGCAAAGGCTTCCTTGCTACTGATGGTATGTACGATTAGCCCTCGGCTTCTAAATTCTTTGGCGGCTTGATTCAGAAGATCTAATCGATCGACAACGAAGTAAAATTTCGGGGTGATGTTTCGCTTTTGGAAATAGTCAGTAAGAAAACGAACGTTGTAATAGGCTAGCGCTGTTTTGCCGCTCCCTTGCGTATGCCATATGATTCCTTTATGCACGCTAGCATTCAGTTTTTTCTCAAGAGATTTGGTAGCAAACATTTGCGGATAGCGCATGATGTGCTTTTGGGGGCCATTTTCTGTTTGCACGTACGCAATGGCATACCGCAGAATAAATGCTAGCCGTTCTTTGCTCAATAGAGAGGTGCAAATACGATGAGTAGGTGTGAGGGGAGATTTATTCGTTGCGAATTCAGCGGTATGTTTGACGATGCTTAGATTGTTGTCTTTTAGCACCTCGTTTTCAATGGATTCATTTTCAGAATTTAATAAATGACTCAAATCAAGACTTTCTTCTTCACGGAAATAGTTAAAGGATGGCTCTGTATAGGAACTGCTTGCATAAAAAGCCCCCTCAATTGGTTCGGCTGACTCGGAATCATATTCCATGTTATTGCTGAACACCATGAGCTGAAGGGCATTGAAGAATTTGCGGAATTTCCGATTTTGGCATCGGGTAGCAATTCGTTTGCGCTCCGCTAGAATGCCTTCTCGATTGTTAGGTGGCTTAACCTCTATGAAGATGAGGGGCATGCCGTTAATCAGCAAGGTGATATCTGGTCGAAACTCGTCTTCGCCATTCTTAAAGGGAAGTTCTGCAACAACATGGAAGCTGTTTTTAGAAAAGTCTTGGAAGTCAATGAGTTTTACGCCTGACTGTTGGGTAAGCCGTTCATAAAAAGCTTTGCCTAAATCGTCGTTATCTAGAAGTAGCTTTAACTCATCTAGTAATGTGGGGATGGCCTCTAGGTCAATCTCTGGATTAATTTTGGTAATGGCTTCACGAAATTGCACTGGAAAAATGTTCGTTTCAGAATCCCACTTTGCAGTCTTGAGAGAAAGGTATTGAAACCTAAGGCGCGTTAGATGGAGCACCGTGGGAATTTTAACCCGTGAGTCTTCGTTGAAAGTCATAAATAATTAATTTTAAATTTAATTTGTTGCAAGAGAATTATATCACAAAAACAATAATAAAACTGATATAATCGCATTGTATGAGTTTATATAATGCACAAAGAACAAGAAATTTATTTGCTGGAGAGGGGCCATTTAAGCTCAGTCGGTCAAAAATTCAAGATTTTCTCGACTGTCCAAGGTGCTTTTACCTGGATCGGAAATGTGGTACAGGAAAGCCCGATGGCGCGCCATTTCGGTTAAATACCGCTGTAGACACCCTTTTGAAAAAAGAATTTGACAGGTGTCGTGTAGCGGGTATGGCGCATCCGTTAATGATTGAGCATGGAATTCAGGCTATACCTTTCTCCCATCCCGATTTAAACGAGTGGAGAGAAAATTTTAAAGGTATCCAATATTTCCATGAGCCTACCGGCTTTATTGTGACAGGAGCTATTGACGACCTTTGGATTGCTTCTACTGGGGAGTTGATCGTCGTTGATTACAAGGCTACTGCTACATCAAAGGAAATTCAGCTGGATGATAGTGATTACAAACAGAAATTGAAAAGGCAGATCGAAGTCTATCAATGGCTTCTGAGGCGTAAAGGATTTGAGGTCTCCAACACGGGATACTTTATCTATTGCAACGGGGATGATTCTAAGCCTGAATTTGCTAGCAAGCTTGAATTTTCGATCTCTGTTCTTCCATATGAAGGCGATGACAGTTGGATTGAATCTACGCTATTTGCCATTCGTGAATGCCTG
>CAYPZU010000110.1:0-5035 GCA_964415395.1 uncultured bacterium | reverse complement strand
TTTATCTATTTGTTGGAAATGTAAAGCCTCACAAGAATCTCGCTGCAATTCTCGATGTGTACGAGAAAACCAATCCAGAGATGCCGTTGGTCGTCATTGGCAAGAATAGCCATCTGCGGACTCTTGATCCTGCAATCAAGAGGATCGAGAGAAGCCAGAGATTGAAAGAGCGGGTGTTTCTAGTTGACGAAGTGTCGGATGAGGAGCTTGTCTGGTTCTATCATATGGCAGTGGGACTGGTTTTTCCTTCTCTCTATGAGGGGTTTGGGCTGCCGCCCCTTGAGGCGATGGCCGCGGGCTGTCCGGCTGTTGTTTCGAATCGCGCGAGCTTGCCTGAAGTTTGCGGGGATGCGGCCCTGCTTGTGGATCCAGACAAGAGAGAGGAATTGGCAGACGGGATGCGTAGGATTGCGAGAGAGAGCGGATTGAGAAGGGAATTGGTTGAGAAAGGTAAAGTCCGCGCCCGAAGCTTTTCGTGGGAAAGAACGGGAAGAGAATATGCAAAGAAGTTTGAAGAAACTTTTCTCGGCTAATGGAATTTTGAAATAGGATGTTTTAGGCAAATTAATGGATGAAAAAGATGTGATCATTGCCGGTGCGGGAATTGTCGGGCTGGCGGCGGCCTATCAAATTTTGAGGGCAAGACCCGGGGCAAAGGTGCTCGTATTGGAGAAAGAGCTAGAAGCTGGGCTCCATCAGACAGGACGGAATAGCGGAGTTGTGCATACAGGAGTCTACTATAAACCCGGTTCTTTGAAGGCAAAGAATTGTATCGAGGGAAGAAAAGAGCTGCTGGAATTCTGCACGGAGCGGGGTATCCCGTTTGAGAAGAAGTACAAATTAATCGTCGCGAAAAGAGCCGAAGAAGGGACGAGACTAAGAGAGATCTACTCGCGGGGTGTTGAGAATGGGGTTCCTGGGCTGAAAATCATTGGCGCAGATGAGGTGAAAGAGCTCGAGCCGCATGTAAGCGCGCTTGAGGCGCTTTTGGTTCCCGAGTGCCATATTATCGAATATCGGGAAGTGGCCAACGCTCTTGTGGACTGGATTCAGGAGAAGGGCGGCGAGGTGGTTTTCGGAGAGGCGGTCGAACAGACGTCGAGCGAAGGGAATCGGTGCAGAGTCGGGGCGAAGAGCCGAAATTATGAAGCGAAGTTCTTCATCAATTGCGCGGGGCTTTTCTCGGATCGAATTGCGAGGGCGTCGCTGGGAAAGATTGAGCATCAAATTTTGCCATTCAGGGGCGAATATTATGAAATTGTGGGAGAAAAAAAGAAATGGGTCAAAGGATTGATCTACCCGGTTCCTGATCCGAAGTTTCCCTTTTTGGGAGTGCATGTAACTCCGATGATCGGCGGGAAAATGGAAGCAGGGCCAAATGCGATTTTGGCGTTTGCGAGAGAGGGGTATCGGAAGACCGATTTCAGCTGGCGGGATATGAGCGAGGTCGTGTCGTATATGGGGTTTTGGCAAATGGCCTGGAAATACTGGAAGGCCGGCGCGTATGAGATGGCCAGATCCTGGAGCAAGGGGCTTTTCCTCAGGGATCTGCAAAGGCTTGTCCCGGGGATTGAGGCAAGCGATTTGGCGCCGGGAGGAGCAGGGATACGGGCGCAAGTGGTCACGAGAGATGGAAAACTGCTGGACGATTTCGCATTTATGCGCGAAAAGAATATGCTGCATGTTTTGAACGCTCCGTCCCCAGCCGCGACAGCGAGCTTCTCGATCGGGCGGTATTTAAATGAAATGATGAGGAGCGATTAACGATGGCGAAAAAGGCGTTAGTTACCGGCATCACAGGCCAGGATGGTTCATATTTAGCTGAATTTTTATTGGGCAAGGGATACGAAGTGCATGGGATTGTTCGAAGATCGTCGCTTTCGAATTTGGACCGAATCTGGAATTTATGCTCTTCAAAAAAGGAATGCCTGGTTCTGCATGAGGGCGATTTAAGCGATTCGTCGAGTTTAAAACGGATCGTCGAGAAGGCTGGGCCTGAGGAAGTGTACAATCTGGGAGCAATGAGCGATGTCAAGGTATCGTTCGACATCCCCGAATATACAGCCGACGTTGATGCAATGGGAGTGCTAAGACTCCTCGATGCAGTGAGAAGTTTTGATCCAAAGATCCGTTTTTATCAGGCTTCGACTTCCGAGCTGTTTGGGAAAGTAAAAGAAGTTCCACAAACAGAGAAAACGCCGTTCCATCCAAGGTCTCCTTATGGAGTAGCCAAGCTGTATGCATATTGGATAGTGGTCAATTATCGGGAAGCGTACGGGCTGCACGCTTCAAATGGGATTCTGTTCAATCATGAAAGCCCACGGAGAGGAGAGGCGTTTGTTTCAAGAAAGATCACGGTAGCTGCGGCTCGCATTGCGAAAGGAATGCAGGAAAAACTCGTTCTGGGAAATCTTGATGCAAAGCGGGACTGGGGATATGCAGCTGATTTCATTGAAGGAATTTGGTTGATGCTGCAGAAAGAGAACCCTGATGACTACATTCTTGCGACCGGAGAAACGACGACAGTGCGACGCTTTGTAGAGCTTGCCTTTGAAGAGATCGGAGAAAAAATTGACTGGCTAGGCACCGGATTGGAGGAAAAAGGAATCGATCGGGCAACCGGCAAAACGCGGGTTGAAGTTTCGCCCCAGTTTTTCCGTCCCGCAGAGGTCGATCTATTGATCGGAGATCCGTCGAAGGCGAAGCGGGAGCTCGGCTGGGAGCCGAAAACGTCTGTCGGAGAGCTGGTTAAGATGATGGTGAAGGCCGATTTGAACAACCTTGATGGTTCGCGAATGACCGGAAGCAGATCATTGCTTGAATCAATGGTATAGACTGATGAAAACGGCAATTGTCCATGACTGGCTTGTTTCAAGCGTTGGAGGAGGAGAGAAGGTTCTTGAAGCGATTCATGGCCTCTTCCCCTCGCCTATATATACTTTGCTCTCGAACCAAGAAAAATTAAAAAATTCATATTTTCAAAATCTTGAAATCAGAAGCTCATTTATTCAAAAACTTCCGTTTGCGGAGTCTAAATTTAGATCGTACCTTCCTTTATTCCCTTTAGCCATTGAGCAGTTTGATTTAAGAGAATATGAAGTAGTTCTTTCTTCATCTCATTGCGTGGCAAAAGGCGCAATCACCACTCCAGACCAGCTTCATATCAGTTATTGCCACACTCCTATGAGATATGCTTGGGATCTCATGTACGACTATTTAAAAGAGTCAAAGTTGGATAAAGGCATGAAGGGTTTTTTTACCCGGTTCTTTCTTCAATATTTAAGAAGCTGGGACATCCAATCTTCAATGCGAGTTGATCATTTTGTCGCTAATTCGAAATTTGTTGCCGCAAGAATAAAAAAGTTTTATGGCCGCGAAGCTACAGTAATTCCGCCCCCAGTAGATCTCTCTTTTTACAAACTCCATGAAAAGAAAGAAAATTTTTATCTAGCCGCTTCACGACTTGTGGCCTATAAAAAAATCGATCTCATCGTCGATGCATTTAACCAGATGCCCGACAAGAAGTTGGTTGTAATAGGCGATGGACCTGAATGGAAAAAAATCAAGAAAATGGCCCATCGAAATATTGAAATCCTTGGATACCAGCCTAATTCAATCCTAAGAGACTACATACAAAGAGCAAAAGGATTTGTGTTTGCAGCCTTGGAAGATTTTGGGATTATTCCTGTAGAAGCAATGGGATGCGGCACGCCTATTATCGCATTCGGGAAAGGCGGCATCCGAGAGACCGTCATAGATCAAGAAACCGGCCTCTTTTTCAACTCGCAAACTCCTGCCGCCATCCGAGAAGCCGTCGAAAATTTCGAAAGGCTCTCTTTTGACCCGACGATATGCAGAAAAAGAGCCGAGGAATTTTCATTAGAACGTTTCAACCGCCAATACCAAGAATTTGTCAAAGAGAAATATTCTCAGTTTTTGATCCGGAATAAATTATGAAAGCGCTTGTTTTAGCTGGGGGGGGAGGAAGCCGTCTATGGCCTCTTTCAAGGGAAGATTTCCCAAAACAGTTTATCCGGTTTGATTCGGATCAATCTCTCCTTCAAAAAACAGTTGATCGGCTATTAAATGCTTCATTTATTGACGAAATAGTCATCTCGACGAATATCCATCACCATCCTCTTGTTGTCGAACAAATAAGAAAAACAGATAAAAATAATAGAGTTCGAATACTTATCGAGCCGCTCAGAAAAAACACAGGGCCAGCCATTGCATTTGGGATCAAATACCTCCAAGAAATCTGCTCTGCAAATATTTCCGACGCCGTCCTTGTATTGCCTTCAGACCATTTAATCGAACCTCCATCAATTTTCTTAAATGCTCTCTCTCTAATGGAAAAACTTGTTCTGAATAAGAAAATTCTCACATTTGGGATTCGCCCTACAAGACCTGAGACGGGTTATGGCTACATCCAAATTGGGGAAACATTCGATGCAGGCACATTTCGAGCTGTTAAATTTGACGAAAAACCTGAAAAGAAAATCGCTGTTAAATATTTGGAAGACCCTAATTTTTTCTGGAATGCCGGGATCTTTCTTTTTTCGATCGAAACTTTTTGGGAACAGTTAGAAAAATTCAACCCAGAGTTACGATCCTTATTCCAAGGGAGCCTTGGCGAGGTCGTCTCAAAATTTAGCCAAATGCCTAATTTATCGATCGACTATGCTTTAATGGAAAAATCTCCTGATATCCTTGTCTATCCACTTGCGGTTTCCTGGTCTGATGTAGGTTCGTGGGACAGTATCTATGAAACCATGGATAAAGATGAAAATCAGAATGTACAGATTGGAAATGTGGTTTCGATTGATACAAAAAATAGCCTGATCTTTGGCGGAAAGCGGCTGATTTCCACTGTGGGGCTGGAAGATATGCTGATCGTCGCAACAGAAGATGCGACGTTCATCAGCAAAAAAGGAGAATCCCAAAAAGTGAAGGAAGTGGTTCAGCGGCTGATCCAAATCGGAAGCAAGGAAGGAACCTCCCATCCGACCCAGAGCTTTCCGTGGGGCATCGTCCT
>CAYPZU010000109.1:0-5105 GCA_964415395.1 uncultured bacterium | reverse complement strand
TTCGGGCCGACACGTTTTTCCAGATCCTCGTCTGCCTTCCAGCTGCGCTCTTTCTTTGGGATTTCTCGGCCTCCCGCGTCATCCATCCCGACACGTACACGGCGTTTTTAAAATCGCTCCCCTGGAAATCGACCTTTCTTCCTCCCGATAGCGTTCAGATCGCGCTCGCCGGCCCGCCTCAGGAAACGGCAGGAGAAGAACCCTTCTCTTTTCCCCCCCTCGCTGAAAAACCGAATATTTATCTCTTCATCGTCGAAAGCCTGCGGGAAGATTTCATCACGACCGAAACCGCGCCGCATCTCAGCGCATTCAAAGATGAGGCGATCCATTTCGACATGGCGCTCTCGAACGCCAACTCGACGAATATGGCCTGGTTTTCGATCTTCCATTCTGATTTCCCCTATCTTTGGGCCGAGAGGAAAGAGCTTGGAAGCCCTGCGCTCAAAGCATTGAAAGAACTCGGCTACCAGATCCATGTCTTGAGTTCCGCCCAGCTCGCCTACTTCGGGATGGACGAACTGATTTTCGGGAAAGACCGCCATCTGGCCGATTCCTTCCGTCCCTACCTTCACGCCGCCCCCCTCACCGCTGTCGAAACCGATGCGGCTGTTTTAGAGCAGCTGCAAAAAGAGCTGAAGAACCCGGCGATGCAGAAAGGGCAATGCTTCATCGTCTTCTGGGATTCGACCCATTTTGATTACAGCTGGCCGAAAAATGAGCCGCCCCGCTTCTCCCCCGTCGCAGGAGAGCTGGCCTATTTCGGAATCTTCAACTGGAAAAAGAATCTGGAAGGGATCAAAAACCGCTACCGCAACGCCGTCCATTACATCGACAGCCTCTTTGGGAAATTCTACGGGACTCTTCCCAACCGGGATGAGGCGATCGTTCTTTTTCTGGGCGATCACGGAGAGGAGTTTTTCGAAAGAGGGCATCTGTTCCACGGCTCCCATTTGATCCGCGAGCAGACGAACATTCCCTTTTATCTCAAATTCGGCGCGAATGGCAAACGGGTGGAGAAAACGGAAGCCGTTTCGCAGATGGATCTCTTTCCCTCTTTGATTGACTACCTGACAGGGCAAGAACTGAGGGCTTTAAAAGGAGAGTCGGTGTTCCAGGAGTCGAAATGGCCGTACGCCGTCATGGCTCGCTTCAATGCGAGCCGCCCGCCGTATGAAATTGCCATCTGCAATGGGAAGCACAAGCTGATCGCCCGTTTTTCCAACCGGAGGAACATTTTCAAATCGGACCACCTGCAAATCCGCTCTCTTTGCTCAGGCTGCGACAAAGCGCTGTCTGAATGCAAAGAGGGCGTGCACACGTGGGTAGAAAGCGAGTTCGGCGAAGCGTTAAACCGCCTCTTTCCCGCTACTTCTGTTCGTGAAGCTGCTTCAGGAGCTCGGCAATCTGATCCGCGCCCACTTTCCGCTGCAGCTCCGTCCCATTAGAATCAAGAAGGAGCACGGTCGGCATCGCGCGAATGTTGTAGGTGCTGCTGATGTCATAGAGCTTGTCTACGTTGACTTTCAGGAATTTGACTTTCCCCGAAAGAGCGTTCGCCGACGATTCGATCATCGGAGAGACCCGTTTGCAGGGACCGCACCAGCTCGCGTAGAAATCGACGACGACAGGGATGTCCCCTCTCAGCTCTTTTTCAAACTGCTCTTTGGAATGGATTTCGATCGCGCCGGCAGCCAAAATCGCCTCAGGCATCGCTTTCGCGATCCGGGCTTGCGCCTTCACGATCAGGCCGTTTTCCCGATCGGAGAGATACTGCTGGGCCTGCAGGGCCGCTTTCGCGCCGTCGCCAGCTGCGGAGATCGCCTGCTTATAGACTGGATCGACGATATCGCCGATCGCGTAGATGCCTTCGACCGAAGTCTGCTGGTCTTTTTCAAGAAGGATATATCCTTTCTCATCGAGCTTCAGGACGCCCTGGAAAAGCGACGAATTCGGCTTCGAGCCGATCGCCAGGAAGACGCCGTCGAGCGGCATCAGCTCGCCGTTCTTTTTGGGAGTTTTCAAGACCACGTGGGTCACTTTCTGGCCGTCGCCCTTGATCTCTTTGACTTCCGTATTGTAATGAACTTTGATGTTCGCTTTCGCGCGGAGCGTCTCAAGCCTCTTCTCTTCGAAGGCGCGGAAAGAATCTTTCCGGACGAAGACGTGGACTTCCTTGGCGATATTGGCGAGGTAGAGCGCCTCGAGAACGGCCGCATCTCCGCCGCCGACGACGCCGACGACCTGATCGCGATAGAGGTTTCCGTCGCAAATCGCGCAGTTCGTTACGCCCCGGCCCCAGTAGCCTTCAGGACCGTATTCGCCGGGAATCCCTAAGAAATTCGGCTGGGTTCCCATAGCGATGATGCACGATTCAGCGATGATCTTTTTTACATCAGAAGGGTTGTCTACCGAGCGGATCGTCAGCGTAAAGGGGCGTTTCGAAAAGTCGACGCCGATCACTTCCGCTCTCGCGAAATGGGCTCCGTTCGCTTCGGCCTGCTTGCGCACTCTCTCCGTCAGATCCGCTCCGGCGATTTCCATCTCTCCGGGCCAGTTCTGAACCGAATGGGATTGCGTCAAAAGGCCTCCGGGCGTCGCTCCTTCGAGGACGAGCGTCTCGACGCCTGTCCGCGCGAGATAGAGAGAGGATGTTAAAGCGCCGATCCCGCCGCCTACGATGACGACCGGATAGATTTTCTCTTCCTTGCGCGTATCAACTCGGAGGGCGGAATCTTTTCCGTCCGCACCAAACATCGCCGCGGGAGCGGCAATTGACATGAAAGCATAAACCGATGAACGGAAAATTTTTCTCATAAACCCCTTAACGCGTTGATAATAAATAGTTATTAAACCTTAATTACAACATAAAGTCAAGGAGACAAACTCCTTGAGGATTTCCCTCTCATTCTTTTAAGTTGATAGGATGAGAAAGAAGTGGCTCGACTGGTGGCGTAGCGAAAAACCACATGAAAAAGAATTTAATTACCTCTATTTCGGCCTAATCCTCCTTTTCCCTATCTTCCTGACGTTCTACCACTTCCTGAACGGATCGGCGCCTCTTTCAGGCATTCCGCTCTTCTTTTTGATTTATGCGATCGGGCAAGCTCTTTTGGAAGTGGCAGTCCTCGCCTTCCTTTCCCTTCTGCTCAAGCGGATCGCCCCCCGCTGGGTCTTCTATCTCCTGATCGCGTTTTCCTTCGTCCTGCAGCTGCTTCATTTCACCGACTTCACTCTGATCCGGCTCACCGACACATCGATCTCCTTCCTGCTCAAATTTTTCTTTGGCAGCGGAATCGACCACCTCCTGGCCGCATCGGCCGCGCTCAATCTCAATCCTACGATGGTTGTTCTGATCGTCCTCTCGATCCTTCTGATTCCCGCTGCGGGCATCTTTTTTTATTGGGCGACCCACCAGGTGGCGAAAAAGAAACCGCTCCGCATCCATTTAAGCCATGTCCTGATCGCGATCGGAGCCACCGGAGCGCTCCTTTTTCTTCTCGACCTCGCGGCCCACCCCTTCCTCAACCGGCTCGTCTACAGCAAGTACCAGAAAACGCTCCCCTTCGGCTCCACATTCATCTCTCCAACGCAATCCTGCATCGCCCTCCCCCAGGAAATCGCCCCTTTCCGCGACGAAGACGCGGCCCGGGAAAACCTCGCCAGCTTCACAGCTCCAGAGAAACTGCCGAATCTCTACCTTTTCGTGATCGAAACGCTCCGAAGCGACTTTGTCAACGCCGAAACCGCTCCCCACCTCTCAGCCTTCGGAAGCGAAACTCTCCGGCTCCCCCGCGCCTTTGCGAACGGGAACTCAACACACCTCTCCTGGTTCTCCATCTTCCACGCCGATTTCCCCTATCATTGGACCCACATGCGCGACGCCTGGAAAAAGGGAAGCATCCCGATCCAGGTTCTGAAAAAACTCGGCTATCAAATCCGGATCTACTCTTCGGCCGACCTCCGCTTCTTTCAAATGGACCGGCTTCTTTTTGGGGAAAACCGACAGCTTGCCGATCAGATCGAAGAATACTCGCTGAACCGCACTTTGCAGCCGTGCGAAAGGGACGCGCTTGCTTTCGAGTCATTCTACCGCGACATCCCTGAAGGGCGGAGCGGGAACGCCTACATCTTTTTCCTCGATTCGACCCATTCCGAGTACAGCATTCCCGAATCTTTCCCTTTGAAATTCAAACCGATCGTCAAAGAGATCGATTACCTCTCGATCGGACCCATGAAACCGGAGCTGGAATGGATCAAGAACCGCTACCGGAACGCGATTTCCTACATCGACAGCCTCTTCGCCCCCTTCTTCGACAGGCTTAAAAAGGAGGGCCTGTACGATGAAGCCGTCATCGCGATTACAGGCGACCACGGAGAGGAGTTTTTCGAAGAAGGGGCCCTCTTCCACGGCACCCACCTCAATTCGTGGCAGCTCAGCGTTCCGCTCTTTCTGAAGCTGCCGCAGGCAGAACAAAAGCTCGGCCCGCTTCGCTCAGCGGAGGCGACCCATATGGATCTGTTTCCTACTCTGCTCCATTACCTCACGGGACAAAGCGGCTTTTCCCCGCTCTTCGACGGAGAATCCCTTTATGCGGAAAACAGGTGGCCCTGCCGAATCGCCGTCCACCAGAACGGCATCGACACTCCCTGCGAATTCATCCTCCGCCAAGGCGAAACGGAAATCCGCGCCCGCTTCCTCAACCCCAAGGAAATTTACAGCCAATCCGATCTGGAAATCATCGATTTGAAAGAACCGGCGCCCCTTTGCGAAGGAGCGTTAGAGAGCCGAATCGACGCGGGACTCTTCGAGCCGCTGCTCATACCCCGCTAGAACCTCTTTCGCATGATCGAGCCGCTTGAGCGTCTCCCCATAGGCAAGCCGCGCCTTCGACTCCTGCGCAATCAGCTTCTGAAGCTGCAAAGAGGCTTCCTCTTTCGCCTTGGCGACAAACGATCTGCAATCGACGCCGAGGCACTGCCCCTTATCTTCCGCTGCGGATACTGCCACCGTCAGCTCGATGCGCCCTTTCGTCAGCTCCCATTCGACAGACTTGAGATGCCAGAGATCCTTCTTTGCGCACGCTTCCAACTCCGCAACCTGCTTT
>CAYPZU010000108.1:0-5279 GCA_964415395.1 uncultured bacterium | reverse complement strand
CCGACGTCGTTGTCGGATTCGGCAGCTACCACAGCTTTCCCGTCCTCCTCGCCGCTGCGCTTTTGGGAAAGAAACTCGTCCTTTTCGAGGCGAATTGCATTCTCGGCAAAGTGAACCGGCTGTTTTTGCCCTGGGCCCAAAAAATCGCGGTTCAGTTTCCTTTGCTGAACCCCTCGAAAAAACAGGCCGCCGTTCCTCTTCTGCCGTGGAGCGGGAAAAAAACAGAGGTTCTTCCCTCCTCAGAGGCGAGGAAAAAGTTCGGCCTCGACCCCGACCTCTTCACGATCCTTGTTTTCGGGGGATCTCAGGGAGCTGTGTTCTTGAATAAAGAATTCGGGCCGGCAGCTCTTTTGCTGAAAGAGAAAGGAAGAAAATTCCAGGTGATCCACCTGACGGGAAAAGAGGGGAGCGGCGCCGCTGAATTCTATCGCCAGGCTGGGATTCCCGCCTGTGTGAAAGAATTCGAGAAAGAGATGGGCGCCGCCTACTCGGCTGCCGATCTGGCCGTATGCCGCTCCGGAGCGGGAACGATGGCCGAGCTGATCCGGTTCCGCAAACCTGCGCTTCTCATCCCGTACCCTTATGCTGCCGAAGGACATCAGGAAATCAACGCCCGCTACCTCGCCGATGAGCTGAAAGGAGCCCGCGTTCTGATCCAGGCGGCTGCCTTCCGGGAAAATCTGGCTGGGGAACTCGAAGCTCTCTGGGACGAGAGGAAAAGCCGGCAGGAAGCGTTGCAAAAAGTAGAACTGAATCCAACGATCGACTTCGGCGCGCTCGTCCGAAGCATAGGAATGAACCATGAATGAAACATACCACCTGATCGGACTCGGGGGAATCGGAATGAGCGCGTTGGCGCGGATCTTGCGCCAAAGAGGCGCCGAAGTAAAAGGGAGCGACGCTCAGCCGAGCCCTCTGCTCGAACAGCTGCAGAAAGAGGGAATCGGCGTCCGGATCGGCCACAACGCGGAAGAGATCGTGCCCGGCTCTACGGTGATTTATAGCACCGACATCCGGGAATCGAACGTCGAACTGAAAAAAGCGAACGAACTCAAACTGCCTCTTTTGCACCGATCGGATCTTCTCGACCGGCTTATGCAGGGAAAAAAAAGCCTTCTCGTCACTGGCACGCACGGAAAAACGACGACGACGGCCCTTCTTGCATCCGTCCTGCTGGAGTCGGGCTTCGAGCCCTCGTTCGTGATTGGAGGGATCCTCCGCTCGCTCAACACGAACGGGAAAGCGGGGAGCGGCCCCTACTTCGTAGCTGAAGCCGATGAGAGCGACGGATCGTTTTTAAAAACGCCCTCTTTCGGCGCGATCGTGACGAACCTCGAGAACGACCACCTCAATTACTGGGAAACGGAAGAGCGGCTCGACTCTGCGTTCGGCCAGTTTTTCCGCCAGGCTAGAGAGCCAAAGCATCTGTTTTGGTGCTGCGACGACCCCCGCCTCTCTGCGCTCAACCCTCCCGGCAATTCATACGGTTTTTCCGAGAAAGCGGCGCTGCGCATTTCCTCTTTCCAGCAGACGGAAAAAGGGATCTCCTTCGACTGCGCCTTTCAGGGGAAAGAATACAAAACGGTCGAACTCTCCCTCTTTGGCCATCACAACGCGCTCAATGGGGCGGCCGTTTTCGGCCTTTGCCTCAGCCTCGGCGTGCCTGAACAGTCGATCCGGAGCGCGTTCCGCAGCTTCACGGGAACGAAAAGACGCCTCGAATTCAAAGGGCAGACGCAGAAGATCGCCCTTTTTGACGATTACGGCCACCACCCGACCGAGATCGCCGCCACGCTCAAAGCGCTGCGCGGATTTGCCCGGGAACGGCGCCTGATCGCCGTCTTCCAGCCCCATCGCTTCACCCGCGTCCGCGATCTCTTCCACGAATTCACCGCCTGCTTTTCCGATGCGGATGTGGTCGTTCTCACCGACATCTACGGCGCGGGAGAGGTTCCGATCGACGGGATTTCGAGCGCCGCTCTCTATGCGCGGATGAGAGAGAAAATGGGCTCCCGGCTTCACTTTTTTCCAAGGGCCCATCTCGAGGCGGGCGTCGCGCAGCTCGTCAAGCCGCTCGACGTCGTGGCGACTTTGGGCGCGGGCGACGTGACAAAAGCGGGCGACCCGATTCTGAAGCTCGCGGCGGAGCGGGCGCCGAAATGGACGCTTGGACTCCTTTGCGGCGGCACATCGGCCGAACACCCTGTTTCGCTCGTCTCGGCGCGCAAAATCCTCGAAAATCTCGACCGCTCCATCTACGATGTGAAACTCTTCGGAATCACCAAAGAGGGGAACTGGATTTTTGGAGACGACGCGATCCAGAAACTCGAGCAGAAAGTGCAAGTCTCCGGAGAGAAATTCCCTCCCGCCATTCTGCAGGAACTCTCCAAATGCGAAGTCGTCATCCCCGCGCTGCATGGTCCGCAGAGCGAAGACGGGATGATCATGGGGCTTCTCGATACGCTCCAGATTCCTTACGCCGGATGCGATTACCGTTCATCCGCCATCTGCATGCAGAAAGGGTGGTCCAAGCAGATCGCCCTCATGCACAACGTCCCGACGCCCGCTTTTTTCGAGATGGACGCCTATTCGTATCGGCGCGACCCCTCCTCGATGCTGAAGAAGATCGAAGAGAAGTTAACCTATCCCGTCTGGATCAAGGCTGTCCATCTCGGATCGAGCCTCGGGATCAGCCGGGCCGATTCGGCTGCCGAAGTGGCAAAATGCGCCGAGCACGCGTTCCATTACGACGAAACGGTGATCGTCGAGCAGCATGTCGATTCGCGCCAGGTTGAGTTTGCCCTTCTCGGCAACGAATCAGTCCGGATCGCATTCCCTTGCGAGGTGCTTACGAACGGCGCCTTTCTCGATTTCGACCTGAAATATGGGAAGAACGCCTCTCCGTTCCAGATCCCGCCCGAAATCCCCGAAACCGATCTGGAAGTGGGGAAAGAACTGGCGAAGACAGTCTACCGGATCCTTGGCTGCCGCGGGCTGTCGCGGATCGATTTCTTCTACGACAGGAACGGCCATTTCTGGTTCAACGAAATCAACCCGTTTCCGGGATTTACTCCGACGAGCGCCTTTCCGATGATGTGGGAGAAAAGCGGGCTGACGCGGAGCCAGATCAATGACGAACTGGTCGTTCTGGCGCTCCATAAAAACCGCCGTTTGATGGAAATCCGAGGCCATTGATGCAATCGCCCGAATGGACCATGCGCCAGGCTCTGTTCTGCCTCGTCGGCTCGACGTGTCTGACGCTGTGCCTTTCGTTCGGCAGCTATGCTCTGTGGAAAAAAGGGCGGAATGCCCGGCTCTCGGAAGAAAAGTACCGGGTCGCCGCGATTGTCCAGACCGGCCCTGAAAAAGAGGCGCTTAAAACCGCCTATCTAGCCGAACTTCTCAGCTTGTCGGCCGACACCCCGGTTTCTCTCTACTCGATCGATCTGAAGAAAGCCCGCCAGAAACTTCTCTCGTCGCCCCTGATTGCGGAGGCTGAACTAAAACGGATTCCTCCCAACACGCTCTACATCGACTATGAAGTGAGGAGGCCCGTCGCCTGGCTCGCCGACTATCAGAACATCGCCATCGACCGGGAAGGCTATCTCTTTCCCGTCGCCCCGTTTTTCTCTCCCAAGCAGCTTCCCGAAATTTACCTCGGCCTGCCCGCCTTCGGCGCGCTGGAAGACAAAAACGGCCGCAAAGGGGGCCAGTGGCTGGCGCCTCTCAAGAACCGCTACCTCCATCTCGCGCTGGAAATCCTCCAGACTCTTGAAGGCTCGCCCTGGAAAGAAGGGCTCCGCGTCAAGCGGATCGACGTTTCGAATGCGTTCTGTCCCAGCCTCGGCCAACGGGAGATCGTCCTCTTCACAGAGGAAGAGCTCGCGCTCAAGCAGGAAGGGAAGGAGATCGTTTGCATTTTCCCGAAGATTCTGCGGCTTGCCCCGAAAGACTATGCGCAGCAGCTCGGCAATTTTTTCTGCCTGAGGAAAAACATGATCGAAGACTACCGGAGGCAGCTCGCCTCGCTGCAGCAGGGGGGGACGTTTTCTCCGCGCATCATCGACCTGCGCATCCCGCAGCTCGCCTTCGTCGAAAACCGCTCTTAAAAAAATCAATGGCTAGCCCTTCGCCCTATTTAGAATTTGAAAATGAATCAGCACAGAGAAAAAGCCACGAGAACGAGAGTCCGCAGAGATTTATATGAGGGAAAAGAGGCCGTTTACGATTTCAAAAGTCGTGCTAGATATCTCCTTTTCTCAGGGCATGGCCCCGCCCCCCCTCTATTTCTTTTTCTCTGCGAACTCTCTGTCTCGTCTTATTTTCTCTGCGCTGATCCTTCTTCAGAGCTTGCATGAAATAAACGTTAAAGGGCGCTTGGGGCTTGGATGATTTACATTTTTTGGACCTGCAGGGATGCGGAGGAAGCGAAGCGGGTGGCGCGCGCTTTGCTGGAAAAGCGGCTCATCGCCTGCGCTTCCATTTTGCCTCAGGCCGAGTCGCTCTTCCGGTGGGATGGAAAGGTCGAGGAGGCGCGGGAGGCGAAGGTGCTGCTCAAGACGCGCAAAGGGCTGTTTGAGGACGTGGCGGAAGTGATCCGAAAGCAGGGCAGCTATGAGACGCCCGAGATCGTTGAAATCGAAGCGGGAAGGGCCAATCCCGCCTATCTCGAATGGGTGATGAATGAGACCCGCTAGCCGCCAGCCCGGTTGATGAGCTGCCTCAGGTGTTTCAGATAGGCCTGGTGGGCGATCAGGACGGAATCCATGCTCAAGGGGATCTTGCGGCGGTTTGCGAACTCAATGAAATCCTGCTGTCCTAAAGCGAGCAGGGCTCTTTCGAGTTTCCGGCTTTTCAGCTTCTCGGCCAAAAGGGTGTAGAGGGAAGAGGAGACGCCGTAAAAGACAACGCCGAGCAGGAACCCGGTGAGGGGAGTGAACGCGATTCCGAAAATAATGCCGGCGAAGACCGCGGTCACGACCGAAGCGAGGCTGACGAGATCTTCGATCCGCCGGTTCGTATTCTGCTGCCTGTTCTGGCAGTGGCGGGTGAGAGACTGGAGTTGCCGTTCCGTATTGTAAGGCTGGGGTGGAGCGATAGCGGCCATGGTGCACCTTTAGTTAAGATTGGATAAGTATATAAACCGTGAAATAAAAAAATAGGAAAATGAATCCTTCTCTTCGGAGAAGAGAGAAAGGGATTTTTTAAAAAATTGAATTCAATGACCTCATTTTCTATGCTGGTTCTCTTAGTAGGAGAAAATATGGAAGAATTCGTCG
>CAYPZU010000107.1:0-5338 GCA_964415395.1 uncultured bacterium | reverse complement strand
CGATTCCCGATTTCTCTAGCGATTGGACGACCCATTCGATCCTTGGGTTTTTCTCATAGGAATAGCCTGCGCGGGCTTTGTCGTTCTCAAGAGCGAGGCCGAAGAAAGGCTTTCCTTCCTGTTCCATGCTTGTGCCGAAGAGGACGCGGAGCTGGTTCGTAGGATTCAGCTCGCGGACCTGGAAGTCGCGGGAGCTGGCGCCGTTTTGAGCAAAGGCGTTCTCAACAGATGAAACGTAGGCGCCTTGCGGATCTCCTGCGATTTCGAGATGGAGGGAGTAGCCTCCTGTGAAATCCATTCCGAAGATGGTCGCTTTTTCAGCAAATACGAGATATCCGCCGCCCAGGATGATGGCGGCCGCGATAGCGAACGCGAGCTTGGCGCGCTTGAGAAAATCGATTTTTTTCGCGCGAATCCAGTTGGCCATTGTGAGGGCCTTGTTTTTTGGATTCTGAACCCATCCAGTGAAGTAGAAGCGGGTCATGTAGAGCGCGGTGAACATCGAAGAGACAATCCCGATAATCAGAGTGATGGCGAAGGCTTTGATCGGGCCTGCATCGAAATTGAGGAGGATCAGCGCTGCGATGATCGTCGTTACGTTCGAGTCGATGATCGCGCTGTATGCTTTCTTATAGCCTGCGGCGATCGCCTGGGAGATTCTGCCAGTCAGGGCGAATTCCTCTTTAATGCGCTCGAATACGAGGACGTTGGCGTCTACAGCCATGCCGATGTTGAGGATCACGCCTGCGAGTCCCGCGAGGGAGAGGGTGGCTCCGAGGTTTTGGAGGGTGGCCCAAATAATCAGCAGGTTGAAAAGAACGGCGACTGATGCGACCCATCCGGCGAAGCGGTAGTAGAGAACCATCGATGCGATGACAAGAATCAAAGCGACGATAGTGGCTGTAATCCCCTGGACCCGGTCTTTTTGGCCAAGTTCAGGACTTACGTTCTTCTCGGAGAGAATATGGGGCGTGAACGTTAGCGATCCGGCTTTCAAATCCGAGGCGAGCTGGTTGACTTCCCTTTGGGAAAAGCTGCCGCTGATCATGGCGCTGTCGCGGAGAGCGGAATCCAGCGTAGGAGCGCTGATGACGGTGTCGTTTAGAACGACAGCCATTCTCCAGCCGCGTCCGCGGGAGTACGATTCGAGCGAGGTGCCAAGAATTTTTTCCTTGGAAAACCGCGAAGTCCATGAGTGGAGTTCGTCTCTGGGGCTTGTCCTTTCTCCTGTTCTGCTGAATGCGGATCCCTGCACTTCGAAACTCAGGTAGTTTCCTTTCGACGGATCATAGTTGGAGCGGATATTTTCGAGCTGCGAACCTTCGAGAGCGAAGTTGCGGAAGACGAGGAGAAGAGGATGGCTTTGGCCATACCAGTCATGGAAATCGGATCCTCTCAGGACGGCGATTTTCGAAACAGAGTCGTCGATGGCGCTGCGAACAGACATTTCGTCAGGCGAAGAAAGCGACAGTCCGTTTTCCAAAAGGGTGCGGGCAGCTTCCGAGCGAGGCTGCGGGGTCTGGCCGTCGTATGATTCTCCATATAAATGCTTCCAGGCGATCGCATTGACGCTTTGCGCGTCTTTCTGATTTGTAACGGCGGCTTCGTTCCATACTTCCTGCAGAAACCTGCCAACGCTTTCGCCGAGAGCCGGGTTATTCGGAGAGAACTTTTCGTTGACGACGTGGAAATACATCGAAGAGGCTCTGATCAGCTCGGAGGCTGAGAGAGACTGCGATCCGGGGAAGTCGAGGACGATGTTATTCCCTACCTGGCGGATCGATACTTCCGAAACGCCCATTTTATTGACGCGGTTATAGAGCTCGTTGATTCCCTGTTTGATATCGGCTTCGTTCTTTACGACGTTATTGTTGGCGTCGCGCAGTTCGATTTGAACGGTCTTTCCGCCTGAGAGGTCGAGACCCCAGCGGATGATTTTTCTTTCATCGCCGCGGATCAATTTCTTCAGCGAGAGGGCGGCGTTGCTCCAGAAGACGCTTTTCGTCGGCTTGGGAACATCAAAGCGGAGTGCGGGATTCAGGTTGATTTGGGCTGCGTGGTATTCATCTTTCCATTTCAATAGGTCTTCGTGAATCTGGGTGTCAATCCGGTTTTCGGTCACGATCCGCTGTTCGGCGTCGGATAGTTCGAGGTAGGCGAATTTTCTTGTCCCCTGAACCTTGAAGTCTTCGCGCGTTGCAGCGAGAAGCGGCCTGAAATAGTCAGCTCTTTCGAATATAAAATCGGCATCCATGGAAATGCCGTCGGATAGAGCGGATCCCCGGTATGCGTTGAATCCGTTTTGTTGCAGAAGTTCAGCCAGTTTACGGAAATCGGCGGAGAACAGGCGAGCCGGTTCCGAGTCGGGGAACTGCTCATAATTCTGCAAAATTCTATCGATCCCTTTAGCGACTACATAGAGGGAATGGTTCTTGAGTCCGGAGGCGGCTCCTTTCGATGCGCCTGGCGCATGGATGACCAGAGCGAGGGCTTTATCTTCGGAGGGCAGTTTGAGGAAGTCGGCGTAGTCGACGATTTTCAGGCTTTGGAGGTCAGGGTGGGTGGGCGTCCATGCAGAGCGGAGGAGCTGAGCGATTTGAGCCGCCTGCATCTGTCCTACTCTATCCAGATCCAGCGCAAGCATTCCGCTGGCATTGGAAAGATTCAGGAAGGGAATGGAGATCTCATCGCCCGACGGTTCGATTGTTTCATTCGTGATCCGGGCCGCTTTAGCGATTTCATTGATCAAACACTGTTCGAGAAGATCGCTGTTTTTAGCCTGGGATCTGTGGGAGGCGAAGTCGGGATGGAGTTTGAGCGAAATCCTTTCGTTCGCCCAATCGATGGCCACTTCGGAAAAGAGGGGGTTTTTATTCCCGATGGAAAATGACTGGATGGGTGACGACGATGCTGAGAGAATTTGTTTGATTTGATCGGCATCGTAGGGATCTTGTCCTGAGGCAAAGTGGGACTGGTGTTTTTTCAGAGCGGTTTCTGCCCGTGCCAAAGAGGCTTCTTTTTTCTCCAAAAGCTGGAGAGCCTCTCTTTCTTCAGCGGAAAGCTCTTTCCCTTTTTTCTCGATGGATGATTTTTCGCGCTTGATTTCATCTCTTTGCTGATCGAATGCGGCGACGAGAGACTGGATGGCTTCGGCCCGGTTGGAGAAAGGGGCTTGGGTAAAGGCGGCGGCAAAGCGGGCGCCGATCGCGGGATGTTCGTTGAAAAGCTCGGATACGGCGTTGATCTGGGAGGAGAGGAACTCAAGAACGTTGGCGCGGAGGGCGGGCCGTTCGCTCAGAGCTGAGAGAGCAAGTGCTGGCTCCGCTGGGCCAGAGAGGGAATAGGCGATCTGCGCAGCTCGATCCCTGATGATTTCCTGATAGAGAGGATCTGATTTTGAAGCGAAGGAAAAGAGGCTGCTTCCGCTTTCAAAGTGGATGGGGATTTTCCTCTGCACGAGAACTTCTTTCGCGCTTTCTTCCTGGGGAGCGAGGCTCAGCTGGGCTGGGGCGAAAGGAATGAGAGATCCGGCGCGCGGGAGATAGGCGCGGAATCGGGCGGCGTCTTCGGTTTTAGCAAATGTGATTCGGAGATGCTGGGGGTTCGAGGGATCGATCGCAGCCGAGGAAGGCTTAATTCGAAGCAGTTCGCAATACGAAGAGACCCATTCTGCGGTGTGTTCTTCCAGGCTGTTGACCCGTTCCTGAATCGACTGGGAGATTTCCCGGCCTCTGGCGGCGTCGATCGGGCTTTTCAGCGGTTTAAGATAGTAGAATAAGGTGGGGAGGATGTTGTAGACGGTCAATGCGATAACCGCGAGGATCAAGAAGAGCTGCCACTTTCTTTGCTTTTCCATTTTCTTTTCTTTCTTCCCTTAGTCTGAATCGGGAAAGAATATAGAAACCCTCCCATCTTGTCTACATCAAAGGAAAGATTTGAGGATGAAAAAGTAGTTCCAGCGAACTGAGCCTTCCGATATGATTGACCCAGTCTAAATTGAATTTACACGGTATCAATGAAAAGCATCGCAGTGATTGGGATGCAATGGGGCGATGAGGGGAAAGGAAAGGTGATCGACCTTCTCTCTGAAGAAGCCCGCCACATTGCGAGAGCCCAGGGAGGAAACAATGCAGGCCACACGATCGTCGCCTCCGGCCGCGAATACCGCTTCCATCTGATTCCTTCTGGAATTCTCTATCCCCATACAAAATGCTATATTGGAGGGGGTACGGTTCTCGATCCGGCCTCGCTGCTCCTGGAAATGGAGGGGCTTAAAAAGCATGGGATCCAGTTTGAAAAAAGACTTTTTATTTCCCAGTATGCGCATATCATTCTTCCCTATCACCGGCTGATCGACCAGCTTTCCGAGAAGCAGAAAGGCGCCGGGGCCATCGGCACGACGGGGCGCGGTATCGGACCCTGCTATGTGGACAAAGTGAATCGATCCGGGATCCGGGTTGCAGATCTCCTTTCGTTCGAGCAGTTTAAATCCAGACTGCAGACGGCTCTCGAGCTTAAGAACCGCGAGCTGGAAAAATTTTATGACCACCCTCCTCTCGAGCTGGAGCCGATCTACCAGGAGTATATTGGATACGCCAAACAGCTCGCTCCCTATGCGGCTCCCGTCGAAGAATTATTGTACCATGCCGCCAAGCAGGGAGAGAAAATCCTCTTCGAAGGGGCGCAGGGCGCTTTGCTCGACGTCACCTTCGGCACCTATCCCTACGTGACCTCTTCGTGCACTTTAGCGGGCGGAATCGCTGCCGGCCTCGGCCTGGGTCCCACGAAAGTAGACCATACTATAGGCGTCGCGAAAGTGTACACGACCCGCGTGGGCAGGGGGCCTCTTCCTACAGAGCTTTCTGAGGCGGAAATGGCTCTTTTCCCGGATCATTCGGCTTCGCGCGAAGTTGGGACGACTACAGGTCGGAAAAGGCGGATTGGCTGGCTCGACGCTTTTCTCTTGAAGCATACGGTTTGCCTCAACGGGATCGATTCGCTCGCTCTCACCAAGCTCGACATTCTTGATGGGTTGGACGAGATCAAGATCTGCGTGGGGTACAAGCATTGCCGCCATTATCCCGCTACCCAGGAAGAGCTCTCTAAAGCCGTCCCTATTTACGAAACGCATCCCGGTTGGAAGTCGCCGACTGGCAATTGCAAAATCTACAACGATTTGCCGCCGAACGCAAAAGCTTATATACGGCGGATCGAAGAGCTTTGCGACATCCCGTTTTCGATCGTTTCCGTCGGTCCCGACAGGGAAAAGACGATTTGGCTGGAACCTTTTTTCAACGAGCGATGAATCTATGAGCGCCCCCTCCGCCTTTTCCTCAGA
>CAYPZU010000106.1:3150-5431 GCA_964415395.1 uncultured bacterium | reverse complement strand
CGCTCGCTCACCAAGCGCTTTCTTGCCAACTTCGTAAACCAAAGCGACTCGTTCGTCGTGCAGCACATTCCTGAATCGATGGGCCGGAGCCCCCACCCCTTTTCAACTCTCCGCTCGATCTGGACCCATGACAACTTCCAAAACAACAACGTCGATCTGGTGCGCCTTCTCTTTCTGCAGCAGACGGTCGAAGAGCTTTTGGAAAGGAACATTCCCGGCGCCTTCGCTGAACTTGGCGTCTACAAAGGCAACAGCGCAAAACTCTTCCACGAACTCGCCCCGGAACGGAAACTCTATCTTTTCGATACATTCACCGGCTTCGATGCGAAAGACGTTCTGGCCGACCCGAAACGGACCATCCGCAAAACCTCCTTCCTCGACACCTCGCTCGATCAGGTCCGCTCCTTCGTCGGAACCGCCCCCCAGATCCAGTACTGTCCCGGCTACTTTCCCGCCTCAACAACCTATCTGCCTGAGAATGAGCGATTTGCACTCGTACACCTCGACGCCGACCTCTATCAGCCGACGCTTGCCGCTCTTCACTATTTCACCCCGCGCCTCTCCCCCGGCGGGCTCGTGATCCTCCACGACTACTCGAGCGGCGCATGGCCCGGAGTGAAACAGGCCGTCGACGAATTCATCAAAGGCCGCCCGATTACTCTGATCCGGATCCCCGACAAATCGGGAACGGCTGTATTTTGCCCCCACTGAGAGGCTTTTCTGGTTACTTACAAAGAACTCTTCGGCTTCCTTTGGCAGCGCCTCCGCCTTCAGAAAGGGATTTTCTTTTCCATTTTCCTCCTCGATGCGCTCGCCTGGCCGCTCGATGCGCTCCTTTGGCCCTATATCCTGCAGCTCGCAATCGACGCCTTCATCGTTTTCGAACAAAACCGCGCCGCCGCCTGGGAAGCGCTGAAGACGCCCATTTATGCCGGTGTTTCGCTCGTCGTCTATATTGAAATCGCCTCGCGTTCGATGGGCTTTCTCATAGCCAAAGCCATTCCTGTTCTGCAGGAAGGTCTCCGGCTGACGCTGTTCGACCACATCCAGCGCCACTCTCCCCGTTATTTCAACGAGCGGTTTTCGGGCGCGCTGGCCAATAAAATCACCGACATGACCACACAGGCTGAAGCGGTCATCCAGCAGCTCTTCTGGCCGATCGTTCCGGCTCTTTCGGCCTGCCTTCTGGGCGCCGCCGTCCTCTGGTTCATCCATCCTCTCTTCACCGCCATTCTGCTCGGCTGGATCGCCATCCACATCTCTGTTTGCCTTTTATTCACCCGTTCCTGCGACGCAGCCGAACACCGCCATGGCGAAGCGCGGAGCGCGCTCCTTGGAAAAATCGTCGACAGCCTGACCAATAACTTCGCCGTCAACCTCTTCTACCGCTTCTCCTTCGAAAAAAGGGCGCTCGCTCCGTTCCAGAAGCAGGAAACCGAAACGAACATCTACGCCCGCAGAGCGGTCGAGAAAATGCGCGCCTACCTCTCTCTCTTCTATTTCCTCGGGGTCATCCTCGGCGTCAACGGATCGCTTCTCTATCTTTGGGTGCATGGCCAAATCACGACCGGCCAGGTGATCCAGGTGTTCACCACCCTTTGGAATCTCACCATGATCCTCTGGACCGTCGGCTCCTCGTTCCCGATCCTCTTCCAGTCTTTCGGCACCCTCAAGCAAGCCTATTCAGTCATGAAAGACCCCGAAGACCTGAACGACGTCCCGAACGCCCCTCCGCTCAAAATCACTCGCGGAGAAATCGTTTTCGACAGCGTCGCGTTCCAATATGGAGAGAAAAAGCTCTTTGAAAATAAACACGTCCATATCCGCGGCCATCAGAAAGTGGGACTCGTCGGCTACACAGGCGCGGGAAAGTCGACCTTCATCAACCTGATCCTCCGCTTCTTTCCCGTCCAAAAAGGGAAAATCGCCCTCGATGGCCAAGACATCTCCCGCATCTCCCTCGAATCGCTCCGCCGCCAGATCGCCCTCATTCCCCAAGAGCCGATCCTCTTCCACCGAACTCTGCGCGAAAACATCGCCTTCGGAAATCCTTCCGCCTCCGAATCTGAACTCATTGAAGCCGCCAAACTCGCCCACTGCCATGAATTCATCCGGAGCCTGCCGCAAGGCTACGACTCCATCGTCGGAGAACGGGGCACGAAGCTCTCAGGCGGGGAAAAGCAGCGGGTCGCGATCGCGCGCGCCATCCTTGCAGACGCTCCGATCCTGATCCTCGACGAGGCGACCTCTTCCCTCGACTCGGTCACAGAAACCTGGATTC
>CAYPZU010000106.1:0-3140 GCA_964415395.1 uncultured bacterium | reverse complement strand
GGATTCAGGACAGCCTCCACGCCCTGATGCAAAACCGGACGACCCTCGTCATCGCCCACCGCCTCTCGACCCTCTCGCGGATGGACCGGATCCTCGTCTTCGACCAGGGCCGCATCGTAGAAGACGGCCCCCACGCCCAGCTCCTTTCCCAAAACGGCCTCTACGCCCAAATGTGGAAGATGCAGGTCGGCGGATTCCTCCCCGAAAACCCAACCCGGGTCAATCTATGACGATGGTATCTCTTAAGAGCTTCGAGAGGGATTCGAGCTCGTCCGCTGGAGAGTCGGCCCTCAAGCCAGGCCGGTAGAGGAAAACCCGCGGTTCGTATTCCGCGATCCCCCGGTCCCCTTTTCCTCTCGGAACGATATGAAGGTGAAAATGGGCCACCGTCTGTCCGGCGACAGCCCCTTCATTCCAGGCGAAATTGAATCCTTCCGCCCCGAGCGCTTGCCTGAGTTTTCCGCAGACAGCCTCTTTCAGCCCCAGGATATCGCGCCAGACGTCATCCCCGATCTCTCTGCTGAATTGACACGGCTTTTTCGGACAGACCAGCGTATGTCCGGGCAAAATCGGCATCTTGTTTAAAAACGCGAACGCATGCCGGTTTTCCGCCACCATCCGGCAGGCAATGCTCGGATCCTTCCAATCGAAAAAATTCATCTATGAGCCTTAAGTTTTGTTTGGGGAAAAACGGATCCTATTTTAAGCTAAGAGTCCGGAAAAAGAGGATATATGACCCTGGCCGAACAAATCAATGATGGGATCAAAGAAGCGATCCGAAGCCGCAACACCTTAAGACTCGATACCCTGCGGATGCTTAAATCGAAAATTCTGGCCGTCGACGCGCGCGCAGGTTTGCCTGACGCCGAGGTGGTCAAACTCTTCAAATCGTATCTGGGCAACCTCGAAGAAGCCCTCATGCATGCTGAAGCCGCCAAACGGCCCGAGCTGATCGAGCGGCTCAAAGGGGAAATGGCGATTGTCCAGGAATTCCTCCCGAAAGCCCTCTCTCCCGAGGAAACAAAAAAGCTCGTGATCGAGGCGATCGCCGAATCGGGAGCCAAAACCAAAAAAGAACTGGGCCTCGTCATGAAAGCCATCATGAAACGCAATCTTCCCGTAGATGGCAAACTGGCAAAAGACCTGGCCAGCCAGCTTTTAGCTGACTAATTGGCGCTTTGACAGCTTATTCCATCCAGCCGTATAATATTCATTCAAAATATTATAATTGAGGTGGATGTGAATAAATTATCTATTCCTCTTCTTGCATTATTGACTGGATGCAGCTTTGCAATCATGCCGCTTCCAGGCCGTCCCTTGCGTGTGGGAGGAGAGCCGATCGCAACCGCAGCGCATCCCTCATTAGAGAGCGAATGGGCGAAAGGGCTTCGCCCCGACTCCTCCAAACTCGATGAACCTGCGCGCCAAGCGCTGGCCCAGCTCTGGCTCCAGGATGCGCGCGGAGAGCACGCCTCCATACCGGCGTTTTCCAAAATTTCCCTCCAGTTAGCCGCGCTGGGAGCCCCGCCCGAACTTCTCGCAAGGGCCCACGAAGCGGCGATCGAAGAAATCGGCCATGCCCAACTTTGCTTTGCGCTCGCAGAAGGCTACAGCGGATCTTCCTACTCCGTTCAGCCAATTCCCGAAATGCTCCAGCTCGATCTTTCCGAAACAACCGTTTCACTCATGGCCGAAGAGACTCTTTACGACGGCTGTCTGATGGAAGGGTTCTACGCTGAACTGGCGTCTGCCGCCTCTCAGTTAGCTGAAGAGCCCGCCGCCAAAGCGGCCCTCTCTCAAATCGCAAGAGAAGAAAAGTCCCACGCCGCATTTTCCTGGAAGATTCTCGAATGGCTCTTGAAACAAGATCCAGAAACTGTCCGATCGATCGTTCAAAATGGAAGCAGTCAGATCTCCTCTTACAGCCGTCCGAAAGCCCCTGCTATTTCCCACACGGATCCAGAGCTTCTCATTCAACACGGACGGCTTCCTGACAGCCTCTGGCATGAAATCTGGGACCGCCATGTCCTTAACACACAGGAAGAACTTCTTCTGCTGCTCGAAAATGCGAACAGAAAGGAAAATCGCTGATGACTACTCCTTTTATGGGAACGCTAGGCCAGCACCCGAGCGGACTTACAGAGGCCCATTTCCGAAGAGGAGAAACATGCGGTATTTGCCTTGTCTCTGAACAGGACGGAACGGCTGGATGGGTTCCGGAAAGCTGCACGCCCTTCTCCACTTCCAGAGCCAATGCGTGCACCCGGATTTACCAGGAGTGCGCAAGAATCTTTCCTTCGCTAAGGCCAGACGCGCACGGAACTCAAACGAGGCACATTTTCCACGCAGAATGTTTACGGCCGTGGCTCGAGAACAATTCAACCTGTCCAATCTGTAGAAACGCGATACACCCGGAAGCCATGCTGAACACCGCGCAAAAACTGCGCCTTGAAATGAGGCGGCATCCAAAGATCTGGGGAGCGATCGGAGGCTTTTGCGCTGCAGCAGCCGCTGAAGTGACAGCGAAGAGATTGGGAATCGACCGCAACGTTGTGAAATGGATCGCCTACGGCACAGGGTTTGCCATATACCAGAGACTGCGAAGCGTTTTAGCAATGCCGAATCCAAACAGGAATGCAGCAAGGGCAGAATAAGTCTCAAAATTTGACTGGATGAAGCCCTTGTTCTTCAGGTATTGTAGGTAGAAAATTTTTTATCTACCCGACAACTGAGGCGTCCAGTGAAATGGCTGAAATATCTATATCCCCTTTTCCTGCTTCTCTCATTTCCTCTCCACGCCCAGGCCAACGCCACTATTACCGGGACAGTAACGGACTCTGTTACGACGCTCCCCATTTCAGGCGCCCTTGTCGAAGCGATCCGCGGGAGTACCGTGCGGTATTCGGCGACGACCGCCCTGAACGGAACCTATACCCTCTCTAATATAGAACCGAGCAACTACACGCTGGTTTTCAGCGCCGCCGGCTATCAAACCTATTCCGTGGGCGTAAACCCGAAAAACAACCAAACCACTACCGTCGACGCCAGTTTGGTTCCGATCGGAGGATCCATCGCGGGAACGGTGATCGACGCGATGAGCCTGATGCCGATTGCAGGAGCCGATGTCTATATTTTCCAGA
>CAYPZU010000105.1:0-5488 GCA_964415395.1 uncultured bacterium | reverse complement strand
GGAGCAGGCTCTACCTCAGCTGGAGCAGGAGCTGCTGCTGGTGCGGGAACGGACTCAGCCGCTGCAGGTGCGGGCGCAGGAGCCGCCGCAGAAGGAACCTCCATCACCCCAGTGATCGGAGCAGCAGGACCTACAGCAGCCGCTTCGAAATCGCCAAAAGCATTCTCGTCATCCAAGGTAGGAGTAAACGCCCTTAAGGCGAAATCGCGGGACAACTCCTGCATAAACGAATCTTCCTTGCGATCCTCCTCATCTTTGGCAGGAGCTCTCTCATGATTTGCAACCAGGTAAGGGATATCTTTTCCTCTCCAAAGGCTCCTGCCGCCGCCCATGTAGCGGTTATGCCCTACAATCTCATCTTCCGTAACTTCAAAATAGGGGCTGCGGTCGTTCGATGCATAGGTGGGCGCCGCGATATCTTGGCGGTCGCCATCTTTCGATATCACTCCATGCACCTCAAACGAATCGTCCGTATTCGCAATTGGGACGATTGCCTCTTCCACGACCTGGAATCTCTCATCGCCGTTTTGGACGAGCGCTTTGAACACTACATTGTCATGGAGCAGCCGCTGCAGCTTAGCAAGTGTGCCATTCATTTTTTCTGTAAGCGCTTCTTCAGACAGATCCGCGCCGAATACGAGATCGACCGAATCCCCGGCTACTTCAACGATTTGATAATCGGGCGACGCTGCGCCTGCAAGCCCGCTGAAGATTTTAAATACATCGCGCGCCTCGACATTCCTCTTATCTCCCTGAGGAGAAACCAGCGTGCCCGCCCAGCCTTGAGAGAAGGTCAGCCGGACTGCTTTGCGCTCCAAAGAAGGCTCCGCGCGTTTCAGCCACACATCCCACTTGACGTTGGCTTGCCGCAGGGTTTCAATCAATTTAGCGGCCTTGTTCAGTGTATCGGCCTGGAAGTGGTAATCGATCCAGCCGTAAGGCTTGCCTTGGCGGAGCGTGTTGAGGCGAACCTCTACCTGGAAAATTTGCTTTGCGGGATGCTCGAATAACGCAGTTCCTGGATAAACCCTCCAGCTCAATGCAGTATCGATCGGAAGCTTGTGCCTCCCGAACTCGATGAACTGTTTGAGGTCTGCAGGGGATGCAATTGCGGCTCTTGATGATGGGACGGACATAATACCTCCTGGTTTAAAAAAAGAGCGGTAGGCTACATCCATCTAAGAATTTTTTCAAGAAATTAAAAAGGCCGCCGGAGATTCCGGCGGCCCTCGAAATTCAGAGAGCTTTCTTCAATTCGCCAAGAAGCTCGGAGAACCGCGAAAGCGCGGAATCGACGGCTTGCGTGCTGCGCATGTCAACACCCGCTTCTTTGAGAAGATCGAGTGGGAATTGCCTCCCCCCCGAAGAGAGGAACTTGAGATAGCGGTCTTTGGCTGCGCCAGATGCCATCGCCTGTTTGAAGAGAGCGAGAGCGGCGCTCAAGCCCGTTGCGTATTGATAGACGTAGAAGTTGTAGTAGAAATGGGGAATCCGCGCCCATTCGATTTCCAGCTCGGAATCGAGTGCGAGATCGGGCCCGTAATAGTCGCGGTTGAGCTGCAGATAGGTCTGCTTGAGAAGCGTCGGAGTCAAGGGCACTCCTTCTTCGGCCCATTTATGAAGCTGCAGCTCGAATTCAGCGAACATCGTCTGGCGGAAAATCGTGCCGCGGACCCCTTCGATCTCGTAATTGACCAGGTAGGCCACCTCTTTATTCGACTTCGCCTTCGACTTCAAGTGCTTCAGAAGAAGCTGCTCATTAAAAGTCGAAGCGACTTCCGCGACGAAGATCGGATATTGCGAATAGATGTACGGTTGGTTTCTGCGGCTAAGGAGACTGTGCATGCTGTGGCCCGCCTCATGCGCCAATGTGAGCACGTCGTTGAGAGTGCCGTGGTAGTTCAGGAGGATGTACGGCATGCTGTCGTAGCATCCGCTCGAGTAGGCTCCCGATCGTTTCCTCTGGTTTTCGTACACGTCGACCCAGCGGTCTTCCTGCAGTCCTTTTTTCAGGAAGCTCTGATACTCTTGCCCAAGAGGCGCGACCGAAGCAATCACCGCCTCCCGCGCATCCGCATAGGTCATGTCCGACTGGAGTTCTTCCACAAGCGGGACATAAAGATCGTAGATATGGATCTCATCGAGCTTCATGAGTTTCTTTCTCAACGAAACGTACTCATGCATCAGCGGCAAGTGCTTGCGAACCGAAGCGATCAGGTTTTCGTAGACGCTCCGGTCGATCTGGTGCGGAAACAGAGCCGCTTCGAGGCAGCTGTCGAATTTCCTTGCCTTGGCAAAGAAGAGGTGGCTCTGCACCTGTCCCTGGATCAGTTCGCAAAGCGTATTAGCGTGCGCCTCGAAAGAGCGGTGGAGATTCTTGAATGCGCTGCGGCGCAGTTCCCGGTCCGGGCTGCGCAAATAGGACAAATAAGTGCCGTTCGAGAGCGGATGCTCCTGCCCTTTCGAGTCGACCGCAGGCTTGAAAGACATATCGGCGTTGTTTAACGCGCCGAAAGCTTTATAGGAAGTGTCGAGCGCTTTGCCGCTGAGCGCCATCAGCTCTTCCATCTGCGGCGTCAGGGTATGGGGGCGCATCCGGCCGATTTTCTCAAAGTAGAAATGATAGGGAAGGAGCTTCGGATGGGCGGTCAGCTGGCGGAACTCCCCTTCGTTTAACGAGAGCAGCTCCGGCTCGATCCAGGAAGTCTCGAGCTGGAAATCGTGAAAGAGACTGGAAATCATCCCGTAGTCGCTTTTGAAAGCGTCGTTGCCCAGATCCTCGTCGACGCGAAGGTGGGCGTAGGTGTGGAGCTTGGAAAGCTTCCGGTCGAGGTTCAAATAAAAATCCATCAGAGAGAGCGCCGCTTCAGGCTCTTTCAGGCGGCCTTTATAATGGCTCAGCTCGGGCCAGCGGGGTGTTTTTTCATGCCCCTGAACCTGCGCCAGATCCTGCTTCCAGGCGTCTGGATTCGGATAGAGCGCTTCAACATTCCAACGGTCTTCCTGGGGGATTTCGCTACGGGTTTTTGGCATCGAGGTCTCCTTTTCTAACTGACTGGAATTTAACGAGATCATAGTTTCTCCGCAAGAGGGAAAAATCCATACCCCGCCGTGGATTAGCAATCCGGTCAATATTCTGCTAAATCTAGTTGCAATAAATCGCATGGTCCGTTATATTCCTTCCTAGAATCACAATCCGAAAAACCCTTTTTAAGGCCCTGTGCCTTAATGGGGAAAACGCAAAAGAAAAGAGGAAACCAATGGCCCAGCAAGCTGCAAAGAAAATCACTTTGAAACCTCTTGGAAACCGGGTTCTCGCGCAAAGGCTCGAAGCCCAGGAAACGATGAAAGGGGGGATCATCCTTCCCGATTCAGCCAAGAAGAAGCAGGAAAAAGCGAAAGTAGTCGCAGTCGGACCTGGAAAAAGGCTCGATGACGGCAAAACAGTTCCCGTGCCAGTCAAAATCGACGACATCATCCTGATGGATAAATACTCCGGCCAGGAAGTCACGATCGACGACGAGGAGCTCATCATTTTGAAAGCCGACGACATCATTGCAATCATCGAAGAATAATTTTAGGGAGAAAATCGCACTATGGCACCAAAAAATATTAAATTCAAGGAAGACGCCCGCCAGAAAATTTTGAAAGGCGTCCGCACGCTGGCATCCGCAGTGAAAGTGACCTTGGGTCCTAAAGGACGCAACGTCGTGATCGATTCCAAATTCGGATCTCCCAAGATCACGAAAGACGGCGTCACGGTAGCTAAGGAAGTCGAACTCGAAGACAGACACGAGAACATGGGCGCCCAGATGGTTAAAGAAGTGGCCTCCAAAACCGCCGATAAAGCGGGCGACGGCACCACAACCGCGACCGTTCTCGCTGAAGCGATCTACAGCGAAGGCCTCCGCAACGTCACCGCGGGCGCAAACCCGATGGATGTGAAGAGAGGGATCGAACAGGCTGTCAATACAGTCGTCGAAGAGCTGAAAAAACTCTCCAAGCCGATTAAAGACACGAAAGAGATCGCCCAAGTCGCGACCATTTCCGCTAACGGCGACTCCGACATCGGCACGATCATCGCTAAAGCGATGGAGCGGGTCGGCAAAGACGGCACCATCACTGTAGAAGAAGCGAAAGGCTTCGAGACTACGCTCGACGTCGTCGAAGGGATGAACTTCGACCGCGGCTACGTCTCCTCGTACTTCGTCACGAACGCAGAAACGCTCGTCGCCGAATACGAGAACGCCCTTGTCCTTATTTACGAGAAGAAAATCTCCTCGATGAAAGAATTCCTCCCCATCCTCCAGGCTGCGGCCGAGTCGGGCAAACCCCTTCTCATCATCGCAGAAGACGTTGAAGGAGAAGCTCTCGCAACACTCGTCGTGAACCGCCTCCGCGCAGGGCTGAAGGTCGTCGCCGTCAAGGCGCCCGGCTTCGGCGACCGCCGCAAAGCGATGCTCGAAGACATCGCGATCTTAACCGGCGGCCAGTTCGTCAGCGAAGATCTCGGCATCCAGCTCGATAAAGTCACTCTCGACATGCTCGGCAAAGTGAAGAAAGTTCTGGTGAAAAAGGAAGACACGACTCTGATCGACGGCGCAGGCAGCAAGAAAGCGATCGAAGACCGAATCGCTCTCCTGAAACGCCAGATCCAGGAAGCCACATCCGATTACGACCGCGAGAAGCTCCAGGAACGCCTGGCGAAGCTCTCCGGCGGCGTTGGCGTCATTCGCGTAGGCGCTGCGACGGAAGTCGAGATGAAAGAGAAGAAAGACCGCGTCGACGATGCGAAAGAAGCGACGAAAGCGGCTGTCGAAGAAGGGATCGTCCCTGGCGGCGGCACAGCCCTCATCCGCTGCCTGCCAGCGCTTGAGAAACTGGTCGCTACCCTCTCCGGCGACGTCAAGATCGGCGCCGAGATCATCGCCCGCGCCCTCGTCTATCCGCTCCGGCAGATCTCCGAGAACGCCGGCAAGGAAGGTTCGATCGTCGTCCAGAAGGTCGCTTCCATGAAGCAGAACGAAGGCTACGACGCCCGCGAAGACGTCTACGTCAATATGATCGACAAAGGGATCGTCGACCCGACGAAAGTGGTTCGCTGCGCGCTGCAGTTCGCCGCTTCGATCGCCGGCCTCCTCCTCACCACTGAGGCGATCATCACGGAAGAAGAGCAAGAGAAGCCAGCGGCTGCTCCTGCCGGCGGAGACATGGATTACTAATCCGCTCTTCGCTTTCGCGACAAAGGGCCCTTGGATTTCCAAGGGCCTTTTTTTTATCGTTCCTATCGTTAAATCGTTCCCACCATTGATTTTCCATGCACTAAGAATAAGGCTTGTATTCGAGCGGCATGGTTAACGATTCAAAGATCGGGGAAGCCCCGGACCCCACAAAAAATAAACATCGTTGAGACCGTTGCATATCCCTCCAGAACCTGCCGTATAAGAGGGACAGGATAGGCAGGATCGCAATCCCACCCCAGAAAAGA
>CAYPZU010000104.1:1356-5551 GCA_964415395.1 uncultured bacterium | reverse complement strand
TTCTTATAAGGCAAACGCTGGTGGGTTATGCAACGGTCTCAACGATGTAACGATCGGGGAAGCCCCGCACCCCAGAAAAAAAACTGAGATCCAGGCTGCCCCAGCATCTATTTCAATTCCTCTTCCATCGTTCAAATCGTTAATCTTCCGGGCGACACGCGGCTCTGATCGAGCAGCAAAGTCAACGATAGGAACGATGCAACGATGATTTAGAGAGGCTGGAATTTCCAGCAGCGGTGGATCTTCGGATCTTTGTAGTCGATAGGCAAAGTTTTGTGGGAAATTTCCTGAATCGAATACGCAGGAAACAGAGATGGATCAAAGACAAACTTTCGCATGTTTGTGCTGAATAGCAGAAGTCCGCCTGGCTCAAGAAGGCGGAGCGCTTTGGAAAGAAGCGAAGGATAATCGAGCTGAATATCGAACATCTCATCCATCTTTTTAGAGCGGGATATTGTCGGAGGATCGACAATGATCAAGCCATACCGTTCCTTCTCCTCGTCCAGAAATTTTAAGACGTCGGCCCGGACGATCGGATGGCGAGTTAAGGGAATGTTGTTGAGAAGAAAATTCTCGCGGCCCCAGTCGGTATATGTGTTGGAGAGATCGACGCTCTTTGTATAGAGGGCGCCCTTGATTGCGCAATGGACGCTGAAAGAACAGGTGTAGGCAAAAAGATTGAGCACGCGGCGCCCCTTTGCATAGGAAGAGGCGATCTGGCGCGTCTCGCGGTGGTCGAGAAAAAGCCCTGTATCGAGATAATCGGCAAGATTGACGCGGAACTTTACGCCATATTCCTGCACGGTGAAAAACTCTTCGGCCGCATCGGCTTTTTCATACTGCTGGAACTTCGTCCGCTTGATGCGCGAGCGCCAAAAAATATCCTCGGCTTGAGCCTGAAAGAGTTTGTGGAGAGCCGATTCGACCTCTTGCCTAAGCTGCTCGGGCGCCTCAGGATCATCGCGATTGGGGGAAAAATACTGAACGCAATACTTCCCTGCGTAAAAGTCGATGGCGAGAGGATAATGGTGCAGCCCCCGGTCGTAGATCCGGAAAGCATTCGTCTCCGTCCGCTTCGCCCACTTCCGGATATGCCGGTAGGAGGTGCGGATGCAGTTGACGAAAGGAGACGATTTGTCCTCGCCGTCGAGAATTTGAGGAAGAAAGAGATCCGTTTCCATAGATGCGAGGAAATTATAACCGAATGGGCCGAATCTCTACAGAAGAACTTAAGTTACTGGTTATTAATCAGATACGATGTGCTGGACCGGTTGCGGCTGGGTAGGGACGCGCTTGCCGCGGATGAGCCGCCAGACGACGAGGAGCAGGACGAGCGCAACAAAAGCCCATCCCATCAGGAAAAAAGCGTCGTTGATCGCCAGCATCGCCGCCTGCTGGTCAAGGAGACGGTTGAATACAGCCAGCTCCTGAATGTTGGTTGTCTGCGGAGTGAGAGGGCGGTCCGGCGTCAGATAGCTGCCGACGACTTCATGATGAAAAATCGTCCTCCTTTGAAATAGCGTGGTAAAGACCGAAGTTCCGATCCCGCCGACCATCGCCCGGATAAAATGGAAAATCCCCGTAGCGTTCGGAAGCTCATCCATGGAAATGTCCTGCACGCACATGCCGATGAGCGGCGTGATGTAGACGACGAATCCAAGACCGAAGATGAAGCGGGAAAAAGCGATGTGCTTCACATCGACGTCGGTTGTAAAATAGGCGGTATAAAAGCAGGCTGCTCCGAAAACGACGAATGAAATGATCAGCGTCGGCAAATTGCCAAGTTTTTTGATCAGTCCTGGCGTAAACGCCGAGAGAAGGATTGGACCGATCCCAAGCGCAGAGACAGCGATCCCTGCCCAGATCGCGTCGTATTCCATGTATTCCTGCAGCCAAAGCGGGACGATCACGATCGTGCCGAAATAGATCGCATAGGAAATCGCCAGGCAGATAATCGACAGAGTAAATGAGGGGATTTTAAAAAGCCGGAGCTTGAGAAAGGGGGCGTCGCTCCCCAATTCTTGAATCAGCAGATAGACGAAGGCGATGATATAGCCGACAAACAAAACGCGGATCGTGATCGAGTTGAACCAATCCCACTGCTGTCCTTTATCGAGGAAGATCTGAAGGCAAGTGACGAAAATCATTAAAAGTAAAATGCCCGGTATGTCGCTCGGAACATTTTCAATCGCGGATTCCTGGTCTTTTTTCACACGCCAGATGCCGATGCAGGCGAAAATCCCGATTGGGATGTTGATGTAGAAAATCCAAGGCCAGGTGTACCAGTACGAGATATAGCCGCCCATAAGGGGGCCGAGAACAGGCGCCGTGATGACGATGAGCGCCCAGAATGCCATATCGCGGGTTCTATTCTCCGGCGCGCCATTCTTGATGATCAGGCTCTGCGAAAGAGGAATGACAGGACCCGCCACAAGCCCCTGGATGAACCGGTTGATAACAAGCATATTGAGATTAAGCGAAAAACCGCAAGCCCAGGAGAAAAACGTAAAAAGAGCGATCGCCGCCACCATGAGGCGGATTTCGCCGATTCTTCGGGTGAGCCAGCCTGTCATCGCAAGGCCGATCGCATTACCGACTGCGAACGAAGTGATGACGTAGGTTCCCTCGTCGGTGCTCACCGAAAGATCGCCTGCGATGTACGGGATCGAAATGTTGGCGATCGAATAGTCGAGCACCATCATGAACGTAGCTAAAGAGAGGCAGACAAAAAGAAGAAGCCAGCGCCCGAAGGAAAGGTTAGTTGATTCCATAGCCCGCGCGGTTTTCAGCAACGATCTCCGCGATCAGCTCGTCGACGCCCGCCAGCTCGTCGCGGTAGACGTCGGTTTGGTAAACAGGTTCGGGCCCTCTCGCATCCGGCATCCTGGGCCCGCTCCGGTCATAAGTCGACGTCCTGACCGTCATCGTCAGGCCGAGGACAAGCGGATGGACTTTCACTTCGTCCTGATCGAGCGAGATCTTCACCGGAATCCTCTGGATGATCTTGATCCAGTTTCCCGTCGCGTTCTGGGGCGGCAGAATGGAAAAAACGCTTCCCGTGCCTGGATTCAATCCTACGATTTTCCCGTGGAATTTCGCCTCTCGTCCATACATGTCGGCGATCAGCTCGACCGGCTGTCCGATCCGGAGATTTTTCAGCTCCACTTCGCGGTAGTTGGCGTCGACCCACATCTGATCGAGCGGCACGAGATAAAAGAGCGTGTCGGCGCCGCGGGTCCACTGCCCTACCTGCGCTTTCCGCTGCGTGACAATCCCTCTTGCTGGGGCGCGGACGATGCAGCGGTGCAGATTCAAAAAGGCCCGTCTGAGATTCGCTTTCGCCTCTTCGACCATCGGATGGGTGTCGACCGACGTGTTTTCCACCTCCGCCTGGGCGCTCTGGAGCTGTTTGTCCACTTCTCTCAAAGCGGCGAACGCAGAATAAAAGGCCGTCTCGCTATGCTCGAAATCTTCCCTCGAAACGCCGCCGTCCGCGACCAGCGCCTGCCTGTGGTTGTAATCCCAGCTCGTCCGCAAAAGATCCGACTTCCGCATTTCCCGGCGCGCTTCCAGCTCTTCGACTTTTAAAAACATCTGCACGACGGAGCGGACTGCATCGCCGAGAGCCGCTTTCGCATGGTCGAGGGAAATTTCAAAATCATGGACGTCGAGGATGACGAGCGGCTGCCCTTCTTCCACCATCTGGGTATTGTCGGCCAGCACCGTGGTCACGATCCCGTCCACCTGCGGCGTAATCGAGATCATGTTGCCGTTCACATAGGCGTCGTCCGTCTCGACATGGAACCGGCCCCAGGCGAGCCAGTAAATGCCGTAGATTAGCGCCAGGCCGATGAAGACCCAGCTGGCGATCCAGAAAATCTGCTTCTGCTTCCGCTTCCGCTCCGGATTCGGGGCTGGATTAGCTGCGGCGGGATTAGTCACAGTATCCTCCTCCCAAATCCCGGATCAGCTCGATCGACGCGAGAATTTTTCCATATTCGAGTTCTACCAGAGTGATTTCCGCGTTCAGCACTTCGTTTTCTCTCCTGAGAAGCGCAATCCGGTCGTCCAGGGCATTCTCAACCCGTTTAGCCGTAAGCAGCGCCTGCTTTTCGGCCACCGCGAGCGACTCTTTGCGCACCGCCGCTTCCTGGTTCAACCGGCGGATCGACGTCAGCGTATCGGCGATTTCCTG
>CAYPZU010000104.1:0-1346 GCA_964415395.1 uncultured bacterium | reverse complement strand
TTTCAAATGCGCTTTGATCCGCCCCGCCGTAAAAATCGGCAGGCTGATCGCAGGATCCATATTCCCGCTATAGTTCTTTTTCTGGAAAATCGTCGACCAGAAAATGCTCTCCAACCCCAAAACCCCCGCAATATTGATATTCGGGTAAAAATCGGTCTTCGCCGCGCCGATCTGCCTGGCCGCCGCCTCAACGCGCCATTTCTGGGCTAAAAGATCGGGACGCCTGCCTAAAAGATTCAGTCCGATGTTCTCTGGGATTTCGGGCAGAGGCTGGCAGACCGGCTGCGGGTAGATCGGAAAGTCTGTATCCTGACCCATCCCCGCAAGAGCTTTGATCTTATGCGTCTGCACCTGGATCTCTTCGTCGATTTCTATGATCGGCGCTTTCGCGTCGAGGGTGCCCGACTCCGACTGCAAATAGGTAATCGCCGAATCGAGCGCATGTTTTTCCCTTGATGCCCTGAGCGATTGGATCGCTTCGTCGTTCGCTTCGATCTGCTCCAGAAGCTGCTTCTTCCGCATCAAGAACTGCGTCTGCACGTAGGTGTAGGCAATCGATGTGGTCAAAATCAGCTCGGCCTGCATCCGCTCGGCCGCCATGGCGGACGCCTGGTCGAGCGCTGAGCGGAAAAGGTTCCGGTTCTTTCCCCAAAAATCAAACTCGTAGTAGTAGGAAAACCCGAGATGGATGTCATTCACCATCGCCGGAACAACTGGCGCGAACGCCCGGAAAAAACCGTCCCGCGCCAAATGCTGCCAGTTGCTGTCGCCGTCGAGATAGATTTCAGGAAAAAGGGCCGAGCGGGTCTGCTTTGCGACCTGATAGGCCTTCCGCAGATTTTCCTCGGCTTGCGCGAGCGTCGGGCTGCTCTGGATCGCTTGTTCAATTAGGCTCGTCAGCGCCGGGTCGTTGAACTGGTTCCACCACTCTCTATCGGGCCAATCTCCCAACTGAACCGTCCCATTCGCAAGCGCGTGGGCTGCAGACTCTTCACAGGACACAGACTGCAGTTCCTGCGCGAAATCGCAGGGAGGAATCCGAACGCAGCCCTGCCCGATCAAAAAACCGGCGAGTAAAATCTTGTTAAAACGGATCTGCATGAATCGATTACGCTCAATTACCCCAGCAATAAAGCAAACCGCTTTTTTGAGCAAACCGAATGGAAAAATAAAATAACAGGATGAACAGGATCTGGCAGGATCATGAACCTATCCTAATAAAGATTTTCGATGAGATTTGAGATGCTTTTTCAGCAGATTTTTGAAGCGAAGGAGTCGTCATACCCAAAGGGTAGACGACGAACTGAGCAAGAAAATGTGCCAAAAAGCGCTCAAAGATCGCGAAA
>CAYPZU010000103.1:5367-5683 GCA_964415395.1 uncultured bacterium | reverse complement strand
TCATAAAATATTCTGAGAATGTGGAGTTAAGATAGCTTAAAGAGTGCCTTAAAATATTACAATATTTTCTATCAACCCCCATCCACATCCTTGGCTTGCAAACATCTACAGATTTCCATAAACTTCTGTGCATATGTTCAAATACGACAGAAAATACATCCGCAACTTCTCCATCATCGCCCATATCGACCACGGGAAATCAACTCTGGCCGACCGCCTTCTCGAACTCACCCATACCGTCGAAGCGCGCGACATGCAGGCGCAATATCTCGACAACATGGATCTCGAACGGGAAAGAGGCATCACCATCAAAGCC
>CAYPZU010000103.1:0-5357 GCA_964415395.1 uncultured bacterium | reverse complement strand
GTCCCGTCACAATGCTTTATGAGGCAAAAGACGGCCATATCTATCAGATCAATCTGATCGACACTCCAGGCCACGTCGACTTCGCCTACGAAGTCTCCCGCTCTCTCGCCGCCTGCGAAGGAGCTCTCCTTGTCGTAGACGCCGTCCAAGGAGTCCAGGCGCAAACGCTGGCCAACGTCCATCTCGCGATCTCCCGCAATCTCGAGATCCTCCCCGTCATCAATAAAATCGACCTTCCCGCAGCAGACCCCGAGAGCGTCAAAAAACAGATCGAAAGCGTCATCGGGCTCGACGCCTCCAACGCGCTGCTCATCTCCGCCAAAACCGGCATCGGCATCGCCCCCGTCCTCGAGCAGATCCTGACCGAAATCCCCTGTCCGAAGCAGCCTCCCGACGACCAACTGCGCGCCCTTGTGTTCGACTCCCACTACGACACCTACCGCGGCGTCATGGTTTATGTCCGCGTCATGAGCGGCGAAATGACGAAAAAATCGCTCATCCGCTTCATGGCGAACCAGAAAACATTCGAGATCAATGAAGTCGGCATTTTCGCGCCCAACGAAAGACCAACCGACGTCCTCCGCCCCGGAGAAGTAGGCTTTTTCGTCGCGAACATCAAGAACACAGCGGACGTAAAAATCGGCGACACCGTTACGCTCCATAAAAATCCGGCTCCTAATCCCCTCCCCGGATTTAAAATCATCGCCCCAGTCGTCTTCGCCGGGATCTATCCGGTCGACTCCTCTGATTTCGAACAGGTGCGCGACTGCCTCCTCAAACTCCAGCTCAACGACTCGGCGCTCCATGTCGAGCAAGAGAGCAGCCTGGCGCTCGGCTTTGGATTCCGGTGCGGCTTCCTCGGCCTTCTCCACCTGGAGATCGTCTTCGAGCGGCTGACGCGCGAATTCGACCTCGCCATCATTACGACCGCTCCCAGCGTCATCTACCGCTTCACTCTCTCCAACGGCGAAACGATGGAGATCGATAACCCGGCCCGCTGCCCGGACGCCGCGATGATCGATCTCGTCGAAGAGCCGATCGTTAAAGTCCACATCATGGCTCCCGCCGACTATCTCGGCGCGATCATGGGCCTGTGCATGGAAAAGCGCGGAGAACTCTTAAGAACCGAGACGATGAGCGCGTCGAGCCTGCTGCTGACCTACCGCCTCCCGATGAACGAGATCATCACCGACTTCAACGACAAACTCAAATCGGTCACGCGCGGCTACGGCTCCTTCGACTACGAACCCGACGGCCTCGAAAAAAGCGATATCGTCAAGCTCGAGATCCGCGTCAACGAAGAACCGGTAGACGCCTTCTCCTGCCTCGTCCACCGCTCAAAAGCCGAATCGAAAGGGCGGGCCATCTGCGCCAAGCTGAAGGAAGTCATTCCGCAGCAGCTTTTCAAAGTTCCGATCCAGGCCGCGATCGGCGGGAAGATCATCGCCCGCGAAACGATCAGCGCAATCACCAAAAACGTCACCGCAAAATGCTATGGCGGCGACATCACCCGTAAGCGGAAACTCTGGGAAAAGCAGAAAGAGGGCAAAAAGCGGATGAAAGAGATCGGCAAGGTCAACATCCCGCAATCGGCCTTCATGGAAGTTCTGAAAGCCGAATAGACTCAGGCGGCGGAAGCGCCCCATAAGATCCACCACAGACAAAGGAGAGCATTACGGCTCCCCAATGAGCTGCCGTTTTTAGACGTTGTAGCTGCTTGAGCTGACGTTTCCGCCCGTTCCCGTCCAATTTGTATGGAAGAACTGGCCGCGCGGCTTGTCGACTCTCTCGTATGTGTGAGCGCCAAAGAAATCGCGCTGCGCCTGAAGCAGGTTCGCAGGAAGGCTCGCGCTCCGGTAGCCGTCGAAGAATGAGAGCGCCGTCGAGAAGCAGGGAAGCGGAGTCCCCATCAAAGCCCCTTCGGCCACAATCTTGCGCCACGCCGGGATGCACCGGGAAATCTCACCAATGAAGAACGGATCGACAAGCAGGCTGGCCAGCTTTGGATTCTTGTCGTACGCCTGCTTGATTTTCCCCAAAAACTTCGAGCGGATGATGCAGCCGCCGCGCCACATGAGGGCGATCGAACCAAAATTGAGGTTCCACTTATTTTCCTCGGATGCGGCCCGCATGAGCATGAATCCTTGCGCGTAGCTGATGATTTTCGAAGCGTAGAGCGCCTCGGAAGTCTGGGCGACGAATTCCTTCTTATCCCCTTTTAAAGCATAGGAAGGCGCCGCATAGTGATGGCTCGCCTCGACCCGCTCCGTTTTGAGCGAGGAAAGGCAGCGGGCGAAAACCGCCTCGCCAATCAGCGAGAGCGGCATGCCGCGATCCAGCGCGTCGATGCCGGTCCACTTCCCTGTCCCCTTTTGCCCTGCGACATCGAGGATCTTATCCAGAAGCAGCTTCCCGTCTGCATCCATCTTGGTAAAAATCTGCGCCGTAATTTCGATCAGGTAGCTGTCTAAAGCCCCTTTATTCCAGTCGGAAAACGTCTGGGCCATCTCGGCAGAGGAAAGTTTCGGTCCCTTTTTCAGCAGGTCGTAGGCCTCGCAGATGAGCTGCATGTCTCCGTATTCGATCCCGTTGTGGACCATCTTGACGTAGTGGCCGGCTCCCCCCTCGCCCACCCAGTCGCAGCAAGGCGCGCCATCGTCCGATTTAGCGGCGATCGCCTGGAAAACCCCCTTCACATGGGGCCAGGCATCGGGATTGCCGCCAGGCATGATCGAAGGGCCGTGGCGCGCTCCCTCTTCCCCGCCGGAAATACCGGTTCCAATGAAAAGGATTTTTTTCGCTTTTAAGTCCTGGTAGCGCCTTTGGCTGTCGGGGAAATGGCTATTGCCGCCATCGATGATGATATCGCCGGGCTCTAGAAGAGGGACGAGCAGATCGATGAATTCGTCGACCGGATCGCCCGCCTTGACCATGAGCATCACTCTGCGGGGGCGTTTTAAGGAGAGGACAAAGGCTTTCAGATCATGGGCGCCGATGATTTTTTTTCCTTTGGCGGGCCCCTGGAGGAACTCATCGACCTTGGCAACCGTCCGGTTGAACACCGCTACCGTATAGCCGTGGTCGGCCATATTCAAAACTAAATTTTGCCCCATCACGGCCAGGCCGATCAGTCCAATGTCTGCGCTCATCCTCTCTCCTTTCAGTCAAATGGATGATTTTACCGGTTGGAAAGGAGGAAAACAAGATGAGACCGTTGAACAAATCCATTCGGGCTCAAATCCGCGCTTTCTTTGCCGGATTCGAGTTTTCCGCAAATCTCCTATACTAAATTGCATATGTCAGATTTGCAGAAAATCGAACCGGCTTTGAAACCATCGAATTTGCGCTGCGAAGCGATTGATTCAACGATCTCAAGAGCTCTAATTGGCTTTAGGAGTTTCGTCTGGGAGAAGCTCTTTTAGGAGCTCATCGACATCCAGCGAGCTAATCGAACTTCTATCATCCGCCTCTTCTTGAAGAGCGTCTTGCTCTTCCTCAACGACAGGCAAGGCAGCGCTTTGAAATACGGAACCCACGGCGGGCGCCCTTTGCTGCTCGAGAATGGGGGAATCCGGTGCGGGGGACTCTTGCCGCGGCTGCGGGGCCGCTTCCGAGACTGCTTGAACGACTACGAGGGGAGGCAGGGCAGGAAGAGATTCCTGCTGCTGCACCGCTTCTGAGTCGGCTTGAACGACTTCGACGGGAGGAAGGACAGGAACAGATTGCTCCTCGCGGGCTGCGCTCGCAAAGGGAGGCGCGGATATTCCGCCGATGTAGGTCAAGCAATGAAGCCCCCCTACCGCGATCCCCAGCTTTCTTTGCAGCCTGTCAGTCTGGTCATGAACAAAGATCACCCGCGTCTGAGGAGAGACCGATTCCACGGCATCGACAAACAGCCCCTTCAAATAGAGATTGAATCCTGTCGCATCCGTTCCATTCGTATAGATCCTTGGCTTGTCGCGGTCGTTGAACAGAATCCCATTCATGAAGTTGACGCGCTCTTCTCCTTTGGCGCCAATAAAATCGCCAGCCACGCCGATGGCTCTGCAACCGATCCGATCAATGGCTTCTGCATTCTTCCGGCATTTCTCCCTGCACCGTCTCACTCTTTCATGCGAGCTCTTCAAATACCCTTCGATCAATTCTCTTTCATGAGGCAGGTTTTTCTCTCTCCGAGCTATCAGCGCTCTAATCGCGAGTTCTTCATCGTGCAAGAATACGATTCCGCCAGGGCCTGGCAATACATCGAGGTCGATATGGAAATTTTCCTGAAATAGCACGGCTATGTGGCGCGCTGGGATTCCCAATTCATCTGCGATCCGGTTGATCGCCATCATCCGCTTTGCTTCAAAATTAACAGCGGCGCTTTTATATTTAGCCTTTTTTTCCGGCTCCAGGGGCGTACAGAGTTTATATGCGGGACACCTATACGCTTAGCTGTGTTTATCGCAGCGATCGACCTTGTCTATGCAGAGCAGGAGATTTTTTGCCACGCGATAAGAATCTTCTTCCGGCTCTTCGATCGCATCGGAGATTCTCGCCAACTCCTCCGCATATTCTTCGAAATAACCCTGCTGCTCCATCGCAAGAATGGTGAGCAGCACCGAATGAATGCCGACAAGCGCTTTCGGCCTGCCTTGGCCATCAATAAAAATCCGGCAATTGCCTCCTTCGATGCACGTCTTTCCCACCTGAAATGGAATCGCTTCGTCTTTCGCAAACGCAACCGCCTCTTCCCGGTATTTTCTGGTGAAGCCGCGGCCCCAATCTGAATGAGTCCCATTGACGAGCTCGACTTCCTCTATGGGAACCATCGCATAGAACCGGTCGCGCGTAGGATAATAATCGATATAAAGCTGGAACGGAATAAGATGGCTTCCATCCAGCCTCTCGACGCGGGCGTCGCGGCCCCAAAGGATCGCTTCACTAAAACAAACCTCCAATCTAAGGCCGGTTTCCTGGAAAAGCCGGTTCAGTTCTTTGGCTGCAGAAGCAGATCCTACATAGATCTTGCGCCCTCTCCACGGCTGAGCGGGAGAGTACTTTTTGCCAGGAGAAGGATCCCCTTTAGACTGCGGAGTTAAACAAACAGAATTAGCCATATTGCTTTAATTTAATAATTATTAAATATTATATCAAAAATAATTAAATTACTCAATTTCAAAAGCGCTAATGTAAAATATTTAATTGACATCTTGATCTTGACTCTCCTTTTTTCTTGAGAGCAACTCCCCGAATGGCCTATAAATCTAGGCCCATCTTTTTTAAGTTCTCGTAGCTCAGTGGATAGAGCGGTCGCCTCCTAAGCGACAGGTCGCAGGTTCAAATCCCGCCGAGGACGAAGTCCGAGAAGGACA
>CAYPZU010000102.1:5516-5887 GCA_964415395.1 uncultured bacterium | reverse complement strand
GGGCCGGGCCGGGTCTCCAGCTGCCGTGAGCGGAAAAAGCGACAACGCTTTTGATTTGGTCGAGTTCCGGGCCACAGTGCCGGCTGCGGCTTCTTCATCTGAGGCCCCGCCTCAAGGGCATGTTGATTCCACCTCTGCGCCTCCCGCCTCCGGGCCGGCCCCTGCCTCTTCTACAGAGGCTCCGCCTCCATCTCAGGCTTCCTCCGCCTCTCCGCCTCCCGCCGGGCCGGCTCCGGGAACTGCTCCTGCGTCGATTCAACTAGGGAAAGAAAAAGATAGGGAGCCCAAATCGAAGTGCTTTTGCTAAGAGACTGTTACCTGAAACTAATTCCGTTAACAGTCTCTCATGTTTTGTAGAATTGCAAAGGCTG
>CAYPZU010000102.1:1883-5506 GCA_964415395.1 uncultured bacterium | reverse complement strand
TGCAAAATATGTCTATTTAAGGTAACTCCTACATCTGCAGGTGTGGGAAATCATGAATAGAGTAAAAGCCGCGTTTGTTGTTCTGAATGATAAAGGGCTGCATACCCGTCCTTCGACCGAACTGGTCAAGTGCGCAGCCCGCTTCAGCTCGAAGGTGCAGCTTTGCTACAGAAATTATGTTGTGAACGCCAAGTCGCTTCTCGGCATTCTCATGCTGGCGGCGGAAAAAGGGGCCAAGATTTCAGTCGAGGCGATCGGAGATGACGCGGAACAGGCTGTTTCCGCGATCATCCGTCTCGCCCAGAACCGTTTTCACATCAAGTACTAAATAAAGCCGACGCCGGGGATTGCGATAGCGCTCATGGATTCGTTCGTGTGCACTTCTAATTTATGCCCGTCGATTTCAAATACAAATAGATAGCCGGGGACGAGCGCCTGGGTGTAATAGTGCCCTTCAAGGGCGCAGCCCAAAGATCCGTCATTCCAGGTAACTGGCATGGCGATCTGGATTCTCATTTTTTCTACATCCAGCTCCGGATTCCATGCTTTGAGCCGCGCGTATACTTCCGGAAAGGGAAGGGCTGGGGCTTGCTGAACGATTGCTGCAGGCGGAGGAAATTGGATCATCATAATATACCTCGGTTTATTTGAATTTCATTCTATCCTTTATTAGATTAAAATGAAATTAATCGGTATTAAAATGTTAATTAAAATTTCACCTTCTATTTCTGGCGCTAGATGTGAAAAAGATTATTTTACATCCCGCTGCAAGAAAAAAGAGCGCTGGGATCCGCATCTTGAAAGGGTTCTGTGCACGGTCAATGCCGTGAATACGGAACGGGGGCGGAGGGCTGGCCGCGCTTTGGCCGGGTATATGCGCCGAAGGAATTGGGAGCTGGGCAAAATGCTTGGCCGCGGGACGACGAGCCGCGTCTTTGAAGTTGCAAGTCGGACAGGAAGCTTTGCTCTCAAGCTTCTTCGCTTCTCGGAAATCAAACCGACCGGGCCAGATCAGGGAGAGCCGCTCGGGATCGGCTTGAGCCACCCGAATCTCCTCTCTCCTGTTAAAATTCTCTATTATCATCGGGAGATGCTTGCCGCTCTGATGCCTCTATGCGGCGGCGTCGATCTTCATGAGGCCCTTAAGGTCCGCTCCTTTTCTCTTGAGGAAACGGCGCAGATCGGCGTCCAGATTTGCCGCGCGCTTCGCTATCTGCATCGGAGAGGGGTGATCCATTGCGATCTCAATTTGCAGAACATCCGTGTCTTTGCTGATTTAAAAGCTGTGCTCTGCGATCTCGGTTTGGCGAGAAAAGAGGGCGCCGCGCCGAGCGGAGACGCTTCGCGGGGGACGCTCCAGTATGCGTCGCCGCAGAGATTTATCGGAGCCGATCCTTTCTCGCCTGCGGACGATGCGTATTCATTCGGCGTTCTGCTCTATCGGATCTTTTACGGAAAATTTCCAGGAAAGGATTCTCCGGCGCCTAAAGAAAGAGGGGAGGAGATCTTTCAGGATGCGTTAAAAAAACTGACGGCGCGGGATCCGGCCGGCCGGATGGGGTTGGCAGCGGCGGAGAAGCTGCTCGAGGGTCTTCTAAAGCAGGATCTCTGCGGAGCCATCGAATCGGCCCACGATCACCCGGCCAGCTAGCCCGAAGAAAAATCCCGTGTCGACGACTCCGGGAATGCGGATGATTCTCTCATGGACTTCTTCAGGCGAGAGGGGAGGGGAATCGAACCGGATGTCGAAGATCAAATTTCCGTTTTCAGAAATAAAAAATGTTCCGTCCGGGTTCGCTCTCCACTTTCCTGTGTAGCCCAGATCTTCGATTTTCTTTCGGGTCGAAGGGGAGCCGTAAAAGAGAACTTCGATGGGAAGTTTGGTTCGCCCTACCGAAGGCACTTGTTTGCTCTCGTCGATGATCACGACCATCTCGCCGCTTGCAGCAGCGAGGATTTTCTCCCTGACATGCGCCCCGCCGCCTCCTTTGATCATCCGTTTCAGGGGATCGATCTCGTCGGCTCCATCGACTGTGATGTCGATGCGGGATAGGGAGTTTAGGTCGACGACCTGGATGCCCCCTTTTTGAGCCTGATCAGTTGAGGCGCGGGAGCTGGCTGCGGCTTCGATTTTGAGGCCGTTTCTGCACCGCTCAATGAGCGCCTCGATGAAACAGGCGGCAGTAGATCCTGTGCCGAGTCCTACGATCATTCCGCTTTCAATCAGCTCGGCGGCTTTGCGCCCGGAGGCCCGTTTTGCTTCTTCCATAGACATAGCTTAATGGTAGAATATTTAGTGGAAACATTTCTACTAGATCTTTAAATCAAATTTTAGTATTGTTGCCGACGCGGATAGGAATACCGAGCAACTGAGGTTCCCATGAGCTTAGCTGACGATAAACATTTGGCCGATGAAAGGCCTTTAGCCCCCGAGAGCTTGAAGACGCGCAGGGCACGGGAAAAACTCCTCAAGCAGTGGGAAGAAGAAAAACTGCAGATCACTCCGAAGGCGATCGCCGAGGCTGTCGATAAAATCCATAAATGGATTGCCGACAATGCGAAGCACCGCGTTCCGATCAAGGAAAAAATTGAGCTTTTCAACCAGAACAAAGACGCAGCGGTTTTAAGCCGGAAAGTGCAGCAGTTCGCTGAAAAGCTGAAAGAAGACATGCAGCATCTGGGCAAAGCGTTCGAGCATCCGAAGCCTTGATTTAAAACGTTTTCCAAGCTACTCTTTTTTCCATGAAAAACATCATCGACGTGCTCATGGAGAGGGGATTCATCGAACAGATGACCCATCCCGAAGAGCTTTTGGAAAAAGCGAAGCGCCCTCTCAAAGCCTATGTAGGGTTTGATCCAACTGCTGACAGCCTCCACCTGGGCAATCTTGTGGGAATCATGGCTCTTGCCTGGTTCCAGCGCTGCGGCCACACGCCTGTCGTGATTCTCGGCGGCGCCACAGGGCGGATCGGCGATCCCTCGGGCAAGAGCGCCGAAAGACCTCTCCTCGATGATGCAACGCTGAATCATAACGTCGGAAAGATCGGCGAATTTTTCCATAAGATCCTTCAGTTTTCTTCGGGACCCAAACCGGTCGTTCTGAACAATAACGATTGGCTTGGCGCCTTTACTCTTGTCGATTTCCTGAGAGACGTGGGCAAGCAGTTCCGAATGGGGCCGATGCTCGGAAAAGAGATGGTCCGCACCCGCCTCCAGTCGGACGAAGGTTTAAGCTACACCGAATTCACTTATCAGATCCTCCAGGGATATGATTTTTATCATCTCTGCCAAAAGCATGGCGTAACTGTCCAGCTCGGCGGAAGCGACCAGTGGGGGAATATCACTTCGGGCATCGAATACAACCGGAAGCTCGGCGGAGATCCCATTTACGGGGTCACGTGGCCGCTTTTGACGCGGAGCGATGGAAAAAAATTCGGTAAATCGGAAGAGGGCGCCGTTTGGCTCTCCAGCGAAAAACTCTCTCCATACCAGTTTTATCAATATCTCGTCCGCGTACCCGACGCTGATGTGATCCGTCTGTTGAAAGTATTGACTTTTGTCGATATGGCCGAGATCAGCGAATTGGAAAAAGCGATGCAGCTCCCTGGGTACGCTCCGAATTC
>CAYPZU010000102.1:0-1873 GCA_964415395.1 uncultured bacterium | reverse complement strand
AAAAAACTCGCGGAAGAAATCACCCGGTTCGTGCATGGGCAGGAAGGGCTCGACGCCGCTCTGCGCGTAACGGAGGGGATCGCTCCAGGCAGCCAGGCCGTTTTGAGCGGCGCAGTTTTGAGAGAGCTGGCTTCCGATATGCCGAACGCATCGCTTGGATTCGATGAAGTCGTTGGTCAGAAATTCGTCGATGTCGCTGCGCGCGTAGATCTCGTTCCCAGCAAATCGGAAGGTGTGCGCCTCGTGAAAAACGGCGGCGCGTATCTCAACAACGAGCGCGTTTCCGATCCCGCTCATTCTATTGCCTCTTCAGACCTCATAGACGGTTCGTATCTTCTTTTGAGCGCCGGTAAAAAGAAGCGAATGCTCATCACCGTTGTAAAAAGCTAACGGTTCTTTCCTTCTCTAAATAAAAATTGATTTGAAAAATAATCAGCAATCGCTATTTTGAACTCGTGAACCTCTTCACATGTAAGCCTCTACGGGCGGTGAAAGGGAAAAATTTAGGGTGGGTTCTCCGGACGCATTTGGGATTCGTCCGCATCCTAAGAAAGGAGACAAACGCCTTGTCTGAAAATCAACAAGAAATGTCAAATTTGCCACGCCAAGAAAGGAGCCTTGATATGTCTACGGTCACAAAAAAGAAGCTGATCCAAAACATTTCGCAAACGAAAGGATTGCATCCTAACGATGTCCGGAATGTCATTCAGGCTTTCCTTGACGCAATGACAGACACGCTGTCGCAGGGAGACCGTCTTGAGTTCCGCGATTTTGGCGTATTTGAAGTCGTCGAAAGAAAACAGAAAATCGGACGCAACCCAAAAAATGCGGCTGTCCCAATTGTGATCCCTGCGCGCAAAGCGGTAAAATTTACCCCTGGTAAGAAAATGCGCAAACTTATTGAATAGTACCTGCAAATCCAGGTTCTATGGAAACTCCGCCCATCTCCCTCTCCAACCTTGCGAAAACCCAATCGGGAGAGGATCCCTGGGATGAGCGCTTTCAGGCAGGCTGTATGCAAGAGGCTGGCTCAAGCCAGCCTCTCGTTTTTTCACCGCGTTCTGAGTACCGCGTCTTGCGGAGCGCCTGGGGCCGATCCGTCTTAAACGGAGAGCCGAGCCCTTCGACAGACAGCAAAACCTTCCAGCCTCTAGCAGCCCTTGAAGCCCTCATAGGTTCGAAACGCCCCTTTATTCCCGCGCAATTGCCCTCTGGGGCAGCCCTTCCCGAAAGCGGATGCGGATGGAAAAATGGGAGAATTCCCCACTTGCCTGAAGCGTGCCAGATGGCGCTTCTCTGGAAACTGATCGGAAAAGAAGAGGAAGCGAACAGTCTTGCCGCCTGGCTCATGGGATGGATCCAGGAATTTCCCTTTTTCTCTCTTTGGAGCCGCGAGGATGAATTTGACGAGTCGGAAGCGTATTTATCTTTTTCCCTTTTTTGCCGTGCTGTGGGAGATGAGAGGCTTTCCGCATCATTTCTGAAAAAGGCTCCAGGGCCTGTCGATCCGTTCTTTTTGGCTTTAGCAAAACTGGGGCCCAAACTCGAGCCAATCGGGAATTCAAAAGATGCATGGGCCGATCCCTATTTGGGCCTCGGCTATTTTAGGAGCGCGGAGAAAGCCGCCGCCATGACCCTTTGCGGTTTCGGGACTTCACTCGGAGTCTTCCGCTCGAAAGATGTGGAGATCCGGGCGATGGGGCCGCAGGGCTTTCCTCTCGGCAATCTGGAGAGTTTTGGAATCGACCGGCAGCCCGACGGGTCGTTCATGACCGGGTGGACCCGCCTGGCCGCTGCGCCCGAGGTCTGGATGCACCTTCAAGCTGATTTACAGGAAGGGAAGTTTGGGCTGAAATTCGTCGGGCTGAAACCT
>CAYPZU010000101.1:0-6065 GCA_964415395.1 uncultured bacterium | reverse complement strand
TTCGCGTACAAACTCCTTGGACTATGAAAAACCCAGACGGAGAAAGCCCTAATCAAGAAGAAATCCTAAAAAAAGAATGCTACATCTTTGATTTTGCACCCAATCGAGCGCTCAAACAAATCGCCGACTATAGTTGCAGCCTAAGCATAGGAGGAGAAAGTCCTGAAGCAAAGATCAAAGAATTTATTCAGTTCTTGCCGGTTCTAGCCTTTGACGGCTCATCCATGAGACAAATCGATGCGACAGGCGTCCTCGATATGGCAATGAGCGGAACCACATCGACTCTTCTTGCGCGCAGATGGGAAAGCCCCCTGCTCGTCAACGTCGACAATTTTACCCTAGAGCGTCTACTTAACAACGAAGCCGCAATGAAAGCCCTAATGAATATCGAAGGATTTCGAAGTCTCAACAAAGACATCATCGAAACGATTATCAACAAGTCAGAAACTATCAACAGACTAAAAAAGCAGGCAAATGAAGAAAAATTATCAGTAAAGGAACAAAAAAAACTGTCCGAAGAGGAAAAACAGCGCAAAGATTTAAGAGCACAGGTGCAAGAAAAACTCATCAAATTCGCTGTCCGTATTCCTATTTTCATGTACCTAACAGATTATCGAGAAGAAACCCTGCACGATGTAATCACTGAATTTGAGTCTGAATTATTCAAAAAAGTAACCAGTCTTACAAAACAAGACTTTAAGCTCCTTGTCAGCCTTAACGTCTTCAATAGTTCCCGCATGAATGACGCTGTTCTCGGCTTTAAGCGATATGAAGACGCCTCTCTTGAATATGCAGGAATTAACAAGCACCAAGAAGAAAGAATCGGATTATTTGATACTTCGATTGAAAATAAGAAATTGCGCACATTCATCAATCAAAGAGAATTATGAGCGACTTCCCTCAAATCAGCCGTTCCAAAGTCGATCTCTTCTGCCAATGCCCGCGTTGCTTCTGGCTGGATCGAAAACATGGTGTAACGCAGCCGTCTGGCGCACCGTTCGTGCTGAATAACTTGGTGGACTCGTTGCTCAAGAGAGAATGCGATATTTACCGAGAAAAGCAAGAGGTTCCACCGTTTCTGAGAGCATTTGATCTAGAAGCTGTGCCTTTTAAACACCCAGAAATGGATGCATGGCGCAATAACCGTAAAGGCATTCGCTATGTGCATGAAGCGACAGGACTGTGCCTGTATGGGGCGGTGGACGACGTCTGGGTGCTGCCGTCAAGCGAGCTTGCCATTGTGGATTATAAGGCCAAGGCAACGGAGAACGAGATTACACTGGAACCAAAGAGGAAGAAGAACGGCGAAATCGTCAAAACCGAGCGTTATTTGATCAGCTACAAGAAGCAAATCGAGTTCTATCAGTGGCTATTCCGGCAAAATGGTTTCAAGGTGTCGGATACGGCCTATTTCCTGTTTGCCAATGCCCACAAGGCACGAGATGCCTTTGAAGATCAGCTGACGTTTGAAAAGGTATTGATCGCCCATGAAGGCGACACCTCATGGATAGAACCAACAATCGAGGCAATCGCGGAATGCCTAAAGAGCAGTGCCATACCTTATGCATCTACTGACTGCGATTATTGCCAATATCGACAAAAGGCCCAGCTGATAGAGGGATAAATATATTTTTCTCCAGAACAAAGCCATTTTCTCACTCTTCTCACCGATCTCACCTAAAACAAGCCTTGTAGTTTCTTGAGCATGAAGAGATTTTGAAAGATGGACTTTTGGATGGAGCGCTCATATTTCAGGGCTTTTTCTGCATTCTCCTCGTCCGGAACTGAGCCTACCATGGAGTTTCGAAAGTCTTCTGCTTGATTGAGGTCTTTTTTCTGGTTCAGTTCTTCAATCTCTTTTGCAAGCCTTTCATTCTCGCTAGAGTAAAGCTCTATCAGTCGGGTTGCGATATGCTCATCCTGCGAGTATCCATACCGAGCAAGCAGCGCTGCAAGGCTCTTAAATGTCGACCCGCCTTCATAAAGTTGGTCTCGTTCCGCCTTCGTTAAATTCGGCAACGCGCGGGCAATCAAATAAAAGTCGTCGGACACATCGCTTGCAATAGTCTTCCCCTCCCACACGGGTTGGTCAAAGGTGACTTCGTTCTTTTTGAGACATTTCAGGTAGGCAGTAATCCAGGCGATCTGCTGCTTGGCACGTTCAATCTGTCCGTCAATTGCAACGCTATCGCTTCTATCGTAGGAATAGTAATCCTTGACCATGAGCTCAATGTGTTTGCTGATGCTGCCGGCTTCAAATCTAATCGTGCGCCGTAGCCGCCAAAAATCCACTGCGATCTTCTCCACAAGCAAACTCTCCATTTGGTTGCGAGGAGCTAGGCATTGGATCAAATTAGCCAGTATCTCCTCGTATTCTGCTTGATTTTCCTGTCCTGCGCCCGATGCAATGATCAGATCTTTCGTGAAGATGCCATGTTTAATCGCGTTCGTTGAGACGATTTCCTTGCCCTCGATGCTCACGGGCCCCGTGGAGGCTTTAGCGTTTTGTAGATTCGCAAGAAGTTGCTTTTCTGATGTCATTGTGTCCTCATTCTTTGATGCTCATTATTTTTTAGGTGAGGTGAGTGAGACAGGTGAGTTTTTTGTCTCACCGATCTCACTGGTCTCATGCGTTTAGATGTCATCTGAGAAAATCCTATTTCCATCAAGACGATAGCATCGGGTTGAGGATGTAGCGCACGGGAGCTTTTCTGCTCGAGTACTCTTGCCTTCCGCATCAGGCATCAGCCATTGCCTTTCCTTTAACACGTCTATTGCAATCGACAAATCAAATCCTACGCATACTTCTTGCTTAAAGCTCTCAGGAAGAACAAAGTAATGCATACCTTCTTTGTATTCCCGCCGATAGCCGGCTCGATTGATGGTCTTGGCCTTTTGCTCATCATCGTCATCCAATGAAGTAAACCTAGAATTGCCGTGCTGTTCGAGATACCGTCGCACCTGCCGCAAAACCTCTTGCCCTTCCTGAGCAGAGAGACCACCTCTATTTTTCAGCCATGCCTCAAAGCATGTTTTGGCGGCCCAGCCAGCATCCTCGTTGGGCCAGCCAGTTACACCAAGCTCTGTTGCCAGAGTTCCTGCTGCTGCCACAAGAGCAAACCGGTTTAAAACACGATGGACTTGCCCATCTGCGTTAACGGGGGCGTTCTCTTTCTTAAAGCGATCGATGAGATGACGAAGCCGATCAAGATTTTTAGGAAGATCTTTGATCAGCAGGGTAAGAAATGCCTTGCCTGCCGTGCCGTGGTATTTTTCTACATTGGCACAGAGCAGGCGCGAAAACTCATTCCCTGAAAGAACATTATGCAGATATTCAAAGACGCCGTTCTGACCAGTAGATGCGGGAATATCAACTACCCTGACTTCGTGGCCGCCCCGCACTTTCTGCCCCGACTGGCGAATTAGATCGGGGAGCCCCAGCTCCCCGCTGGAGAGAAATAGAATCCGCCACGTTTGCTTCTTTCTGGCAAAGCCAGACCGATCAGAGCGCTGCTTACCAGTGCCGTTCACAAGAAGGTAAGCCGTCTCGCCCGCGATTTTCGGCTCCAATTTTCCCAATTCATCAAGGCACAGTAGACCGTCATTATGCAAGGCAGCAACGGATTCGAGCCCGTTGGACGTAGCCCGCCACGATTGGAGCATCTTCTCGCCTCCATAAACGGAGAGAGCCACTTTCAACGCAGTGGTCTTACCGCCACTGCTCGGGCCGCGCAAGTTAAATCCCCCGTTCTCTTCCCCAAGCAAACGCAACAGAGGTGCGGCAAAGCCCACGCTCATGCTGAAGCAGAGGCGAGAGTTGTCGACACAATACCTGGCTACATTTTGCTGCCACTCCTGCAAAGTCCCCTTACTGTCGTGATGATCGGCAAGGGGGGCGTTGGCTTGAAAGACAACCTCTTCGTCTGCAGTCGCGCCTATTGTCTCGCTGGGCAAAATATATAGCTCGCCGTACCAACCCAATCGGTTGACGCACCGCATCCTCTCTTTGGGATTGCAGCTTTGAATATACCGATTCAAAAGCTCGCGGCAGATTTTGCTTTCTGCTAGCCGCATGCCTCCCGAAAGCAACACCTGCCTGTATGCAGCCCCATCGCCCGCAAGCAACTCCAACGGCATCGGCCATCTGTGTTCGATGCCGTCGTAATCGTAAAACCGTAGCAGTTTCCCGTGGTTTTCATTATCATGGTCTCGTGTAATTGCAAGAATATCCAAAGGGGAGCACACCCAGATTCGGCTAGGTGGCCCTCCTTCTTTCTTTGGTGGCGTTTCAAACCAGACACCTCTTTCGTCGAGAACGAACTCACCCATGTTTCTCCTCCTTTTGCCCTTCGATCCATTGCTCGAAGAGATCGCGACGAAACATCAGGCGCTTGCCGATTCGGCGAACGGCCTCTTGGAGGCCGTTGCGGTGTCGGTAGAGAAGTAGGTGGCGAATCTGCCCCATGGTGAAAGGGTATTTGCCACTATCGACGATTTGGCGTGGTGACCAATACTCAAAATTACTCATCGTAACTCCATAAATTGGATTGTGATACTTACAACCCCAATTGTGCTGGAGATCGCCGATTATTCAGATTGCTTGGTGGGTGACAGTTTTTTCGATTTAGAAAATTTTTGCGCTAGGAAAGCTCGATGCCCAATGGCCTCGTGAGGATGACTCATGAACGTCAGAAATGTGATCGGGCCAAGATCTAGGGCACGCTTTGATCGTTTAACGGCTTTACGAAAGGTTCGCAATGTCGTTGCCCAATCCATGTTGAGCACTCGTTGACAGTTCGCATCCCTCGGTAAAGCTAACAACAAGTCATAAAGAGTTTTGGAACCCGGAACGTCAACAGGGCCAAACAAACTGGGTACTTTGATGAAATGTGTCGGCTTTAAGTATTTATCTATATCAGTTTGAGCGGAATAGTAGAGCTGATCCACCGTCACTGAAAACACAAGCTCTTCTCTTGTAGCCATTCGGCGAAACCCTACAGCCAGACAAAGCCACGCAAAAGCCAAAGCTTCTATCGCCGAGTGCTGGGAATTTGGACGCCCCTTTAGAGATCTATCGATCAGATTTTGCACAATCTCTGCGGCAACAAGTATGTCGATCGGATATACGGTGTCCTCGATCCTGCGAAGAATAACTCTGCGCTCGACTTGTTTAACGTCTCCGCCCTCTAACTTATGCGTGTAGTCCTTGCGTATTTCCATTCCCTTACAGCCTTCTTTACTAGGAAACAGCATCTCCAAAGGCCCCATTTGGTCTAGCTCCATATCGTCTCTCAAAAATTGACGGAAACAATTCAGAGATTCAAGCCACACATCGCGGCATTCATTGCCATCTGATACCTTGCGCTCCAATTGCTGCAAATATTCGATCAAAATGACTCCTTTCGCAGGTTCAGGGATTTTCATACATTTTCGATGGACCACCTCTTTCCCTTCAGCTTTCCACTGCTGATAAATCGGTAGTGCCGGCTGGCTGTAATACTCTGGTATCGGAGTCGATGGCACCTGATAGCTGTAATTTACGATCCGTCTCCAAAAGTGTGGATCTGCGCAGAGCAACCCATAAGCATCATCTTTCTCCCAGAAAGAATCAGGAGCGGGCGTAAATTCAGACGAATCAAAAATGGGTGATCGATCCTCAAACCTAAAAGCAAGAGCCGGCGACGGCGCCGAAATATTTTGCTGCATTCTTTTGACGTCATCGCGTTCGGCTAAGAAATTCTTTATAACCTTCTTTGCAGGCTCCAAATCGCATTTCATATTTATTCTTCATTAGACTGAGCTTCTAATCGCAAGCGAGCGCGCTTGCTTGCCTGTTGCAATTTCTGGCGTAGAGCTTCTTTTGATGGCAGAGCAGTGAGATATTCAGCGACATGAATGCCAGCTTTATCTAATTCGAGAAGCTCGATGCACTCATGATTTTTGCCTGTGCAGAGGATGAGGCCGATCGGCGAGTCCTCGTTAGGCTGGCGTTCGTGTTTATCAAGCCAGCGAAGATAAAGTTCCATCTGTCCTTTGTATTCTGGCCGAAAGTCTCCTACTTTTAA
>CAYPZU010000100.1:0-6244 GCA_964415395.1 uncultured bacterium | reverse complement strand
CGCTTCTCGCATTCCGGAAAAGCTTCAGCTTCTGCCTGGGAACTGCTGTCTTCGCATTCATCTTCCTCGGCGGAATTTGGATCGGACGGCTGCTGAATTTTCTCGCAGGCCTATCGCCGGTCGAATCTTTTTGGACGCTCGGCGCAAAATCGTTTCTGCTCCTTTTACTCGCCGCTTCGCTTATTTTTTGGCATCGAAAAAAAGCGGGAAAGGCGTAAAATCCCCGACCTCATCCCGTTCACATTGAAAGAACAAAAAACGTTTCATTTTTTTGTGGACGCGAAAGTCCGAACTACAATATATAGTGTGTAGAAGCCTCGAGGGTCTACAAGATCTGGTAGAGGCAGGCAAAATAACGAAAAACTAACAAAGCATTAAAAAAACCCTCGTTTTGGGTTTTTTTGCATTTAATTAGGGGCGCGTCATGAAAAGACAAACAAACACCGATACAACGACTTCATTTCTTGATGAGACCCTTCCCGCGAAATCGGGAGGATCCAAAAAAAGCGCCCCGGCGAAAGAGGCGCAATATACGGTTGTGAAAAGAAACGGGACGCTCGTCCCCTTCCGCAGAGATCGAATCCTGAAAGCGATCGAGGCGGCGTTCCGCGACACGAAAAAAACGCCGGAACCAGCTCCGCTCGACAACGAGATCCAGCAAACGATCGGCCAAATGACCGACCTGGTCGTAAAACAGGTTCTCCACCTCGCCTCGAAAGGCGCCTGCCTGACAGTGGAAGGGATCCAGGACGTCGTCGAAGTGACGCTGATGAAAAACGGCAACCATGACGTCGCCCGCGACTATATTATCTACCGCGACAGCCGCAAAGCGACCCGCGAAGGCTCTTCGCTCAATCTGAAAATCTACCGCAGAGACAAGACGACGCCCACCCGCTTCAATCCGATGCGGATCGCCTCTTCCATCGAACGGGCGTTCCGAAGAGCCCGCAAAATCGAAGAGCAAACCCCGGACGAAGTGGTCGCCGCAGTCAACCTGCTCACCCAGAAAATCGTGTCCGAAATGACCGAATTGGCCGCCAAAGGCGATTTCCTCTACATCGATATGATCGAAGACCGGATTGAGCGGGAGCTGATGAACGAGAAGTTCTTCGACGTGGCGAAGCACTACATTCTCTACCGCGCTGAAAAAGCGCAGCGGGAAAAAGAGCCTGCCGCGCCCCTCGTCGACGAAAACGCCCCCGTGCGCCAGTTCGAGATCACGACGGCCGACAGCGGCAAGATGATCATGACCGAAATCATGCTCCGGAGCAAACTCGCCTACGCGAGCCGCGGCCTCGAAAATCTCGTCTCGGTCGACGAACTCCTCGAAACGTCCATCACCCAATACTATGTGGGGATGAAGGAGCAGGAAGTCGACCTGGCCAACATTTTTGCCGCCAAGTCGAAGATCGAGAAAGAGCCCTCCTATTCGCTAGTCGCATCGCGGCTGCTGCTCGACGTCCTCTACCGCGAGACAGTGGGCCTCTCCGCCTCCGACTCTACGCTCCCCAGAGCGCACCGCCAATACTTCAAAAAAGCGATCAAGGAAGGGATCTCCCATGACCGGATCTCTCCCAAGCTGCTCGACTTCGACCTCGACGAGCTGGGCGCCGCGATGGATCTCTCCCGCGACGACCTTTTCTCCTACCTCGGGCTGCAGACGCTCTACGACCGCTACTTCATCCACCACGAGCAGCGCCGCCTCGAAACGCCCCAGATTTTCTGGATGCGCGTTGCGATGGGCCTTGCTCTTGAAGAAGGAGAGCAGAAAAATAAACGGGCGATCGAATTCTACAACGTCCTCTCCCAATTCCACTTCACCTCGAGCACGCCGACGCTGTTTAATTCCGGCACGCTCCACTCGCAGCTGAGCTCCTGCTACCTCTCGACCGTGATGGACGACCTCCACCACATCTTCAAGGTAGTGGCGGACGACGCGCAGCTCTCCAAATGGGCCGGCGGAATCGGGAACGACTGGACGAACGTCCGCGCTACCGGCGCCCGCATCAAAGGGACGAACGGAACCTCGCAGGGAGTCATCCCATTCCTTAAAGTCGCCAACGATACCGCCGTCGCAGTCAACCAGGGCGGCAAAAGGAAAGGGGCGATGTGCGCCTATCTCGAAACGTGGCACCTCGATATCGAGGACTTCCTCGAACTGAGAAAAAACACGGGAGACGAGCGGCGCCGCACCCACGATATGAACACGGCGAACTGGATCCCCGACCTCTTCATCAAACGAGTCCGGGAGAACGGCCACTGGACGCTCTTCAGCCCGAGCGATGTGCCCGACCTCCACGACCTTTACGGCGCCGCGTTCGAAAAGCGCTACGCCGAATATGAAAAGAGAGCGGACGAAGGGAAACTCAAACTCCACAAGCGGATCGAAGCGGTTCAGCTGTGGCGCAAAATGCTGAGCATGCTGTTCGAAACGGGCCACCCCTGGATCACCTTCAAAGATCCGTCGAACATCCGCTCGCCGCAAGACCACGTCGGCGTCGTCCACTCGTCGAACCTCTGCACCGAGATCCTTCTGAACTCGTCTGCGGAAGAGACGGCTGTCTGCAACCTGGGATCGATCAACCTCGCCAAACATGTAACGGCGAAAGGAATCGACGAGAAACTCCTCGCCCAAACAGTCCGCACGGCGGTTCGTATGCTCGACAACGTGATCGACATCAACTTCTATCCCACCCAGGAAGCGAAGAACGCCAACATGCGCCACCGGCCGATCGGCCTCGGATTCATGGGGTTCCAGGACGCCCTCTACATCCAAAACATCAGCTACGCGAGCCATGCGGCAGTCGAATTCTCCGACAAGTGCATGGAGATGATCTCCTATTATGCGATCCTCGCCTCGACCGAGCTGGCCCAGGAAAAGGGCTCCTACTCCACCTATAAAGGGTCGAAGTGGGATCGAGGGCTGCTCCCGCTCGACACGATCGAGACCCTGGACAAAGAGCGCGGAGTCCGCGTCGACATCGACCGCTCCGCTTCGATGAACTGGACCCCCGTGCGCAACGCCGTGAAAAAATACGGCATGCGCAATTCGAACACGATGGCGATCGCTCCCACCGCGACGATTGCGAACATCACGGGCGTCATCCCCTCGAACGAGCCGATCTATAAACACCTCTTCGTCAAGTCGAACCTCTCCGGCGAGTTCACGATCGTGAACCCGCATTTGGTCGACAAGCTCAAAGAACTGAACCTCTGGGACGATGAGATGATCGACGACCTCAAGTACTTCGACGGATCGATCCGCGAGATCGAGCGGATCCCCGATGAGGTGAAAAACCTCTTCCTCACCGCGTTTGAAATCGAGCCGGAATGGATCATCGAATGCGCGGCGCGGCGCCAGAAGTGGATCGACATGGGCCAATCGCTCAACCTCTATCTTGCCGAACCAAGCGGCAAGAAATTGCACCAGATGTATCTTCTCGCCTGGGAAAAAGGGCTGAAGACCACCTACTACCTCCGGTCGCTCGGAGCGACCCAGATCGAGAAATCGACTGTGGACATCAACAAACGGGGACTGCAGCCTCGCTGGATGAAAAACAAATCGGCCTCGAGCAACATCGTTGTAGAGCGCGCTGGAGAAGAAGCTCCCAAGGCGTGCCCGCTCGACGGATCCTGCGAAAGCTGCCAATAAAAGGATAAAAACATGACTAAAGCAAAAGAAAAGCCACACGCTGTAGACGGAATGGAAAAGCGGGTCAAGATCACCGAAAAACGGCTGATCAACTGCCACGCGGTCGACGTCAACCAGATCATGCCCATTAAGTACAAATGGGCATGGGAGCACTATATGAACGGGTGCGCCAACCACTGGATGCCGAACGAAGTGCCGATGGGCAAAGACATCGAGACCTGGAAATCGGACAAGCTCACCGACGACGAGCGGCGCGTCATCATGCGCAACCTCGGGTTCTTCTCGACAGCGGAGAGCCTGGTGGGGAACAATATCGTTCTCGCCATCTTCCGCCACATCACGAACCCCGAAGCGCGCCAATACCTTTTAAGGCAGGGCTTCGAGGAGGCGATCCACACCCACGCCTTCCTCTATATCGTCGAGTCGCTCACCCTCGACCACGGCGAAGTCTTCAACATGTATAATGAGATCAACTCGATCCATAACAAAGACAAGTTCGAGATGCAGCTGACGGAAGATATCCTCAAGCCCGGCTTCTCGACCGAAACGCCGGAAGGGGCTCAAAAGTTCCTCGAGAACCTGATCGGCTACTACATCATCATGGAAGGCCTCTTCTTCTACAGCGGATTTGCGATGATCCTCTCCTTCCTGCGCCAGAACAAAATGGTCGGGATCGGCGAGCAGTTCCAGTACATCCTGCGCGACGAAACGATTCACTTGAACTTCGGGATCGATTTGATCAATGGAATCAAGGAAGAGAATCCCGAGCTGTGGAAGCCTCAGTTCCAGAACCACATCGTCGAGAAGATCAAACAAGCGGTCGAGCTGGAGATCCAGTACGCAGAAGACTGCCTGCCCCGCGGCATTCTCGGCCTGACCGCCCCAATGTTCCGCGATTATGTCCAGTACATCGCAGACCGGCGGCTTGAAAGAATCGGCCTCAAGGCCATCTATAAGTCGAAGAACCCGTTCCCCTGGATGAGCGAAACGATCGACCTCGGAAAGGAAAAGAACTTCTTCGAGACCCGAGTCACCGAATACCAGTCGGCCTCGAACCTCGTTTGGCACTAACCGATAGAGCCCCTCCTGTGAGGGAGGGGCTTTTTCACATTAAGCCTTGGGCTTTCCGCCTTTGCCTTTGCCGCAGCCGCAGTCAAAGAGAAGGCTTGGATCGGCAGGATTTTCATCGCCGCCGCTGACAATCGTCTCATCGACAATCGCAATCTCTTCCTCATCAGCATAAACGTTCGAGAAAGAAGCCAGAGCCAAAACGGCCATCATTGCAAATTTGCGCATAGGATACCTCCTGGTTTAACGCAAGGATCAGGTAAGATACCCCCCACACTCCTTTTTTAAACAGGAAAATTTTTCCTATTCGCCGCATCGCGCATGCAACTCAAATACAGAACATTACACAATTAATTCAAAGAATATATAATTAATAATAATTAAATTATATAATTAAGCTAAGCCACCAAGAGAATCCAAAATGCAGCCATTTCTCCCTAAAAAAGAAAGCGCGCCCAATTTTGCAAACCCTTCCGTCCAGCAATCTTTTGTCCAGGATGCGAAAACCAGCAAATCGCTTCTTCAGAAAGAGCTCTCGGTGAACCAGGCGGAACAAGCCCTTCTCGGCCAGCGGATTGCGATGATGAAAGACTTCATCAATCAGCTCCCCGCAAGCGATCCGCAATACAGCATGCTGCTCGCGCAGACCCACATGGATCAGATCGAAATGGACGAACTCAAGACGCGCGCCTCCTTCCTGATCCAAAATCTTTCGGAAGAATAAAATAAGCTTAAACGATTCATAATTAAATCCAACCGAACTGATTTACAATTTTAAATAAAAAATAATTTGCCGATTTATTACGATAAGGACAAGCGGCGAGAATCCCCGGAGGAAGGCCCCATGGCAAAACGCAAAGTGAAAAAAACGACCCGGAAAGCGGTCAAGAAAAGAACAGTCAAAAGAAGAAAGCCTGTGTCGCGGAAACGGTCGAAAAAGAGCGCGATGAAATCGGCCGCAACCAACAAGAAAGCCCTTTGGGCCTCTTTCAAGCACTTAAGATCCCGCGTCGACCACGCCTGGTCGAAGCTGAAAAGCGACGTGAAAAGAAAAGCCAGCCCCCAGGTGATCAACCGGGGCAAAAACCACCTGCTTCTCCTGTTGGGCGAATGCAACTACATGGCCCGCGAATACATGCGGTCCGCCCACGCTAAAAGACGCAGATAAAACTCTATCCTCTCCAGTATTTCAAGCGGGCAAGGGAGATCTCTCCCTTGCTTTTTTTTATGCAAGCACCGAAGCGACTTGAGCCTGGAGATTCTCGAGCAGAATCAAGGTGTCTTTGTTCCACCCGGATGGATTAGACGAAATGTTGGAAAGGGTCGACTGCACCTGATGATCTGTCTCCGCCTCTTTCTGAACGGACTCAACAACCTTTTCGATTTCAGCGACAAGCCCGTCCTTTTTCTGCGGATCGCAGGTCATGTTCGCCAGAATATATTCGATGAGAAGATTCTTCAGTTCCTTGATCCTCTTTTCCGTATCGTCGGCGAGCTGCTGTTTACTGGTCTCTGCGCTCAGCT
>CAYPZU010000099.1:0-6261 GCA_964415395.1 uncultured bacterium | reverse complement strand
TTTGCGCAAACGGGAGGTATCGCACCCACCTTCATTTCTGGATGCGGAATGCCGATGAAATGGCCCGCCTCGTCTGCAAAGTGATGGAGGACGATCAGATCAAGATCCATCTGCCCCATTTTGTGACGATGATTCCCAAGCCTCATCGTAGAGCGTCGCGCTCGATGATTGAATTTCCGATGGTTGACGAGGAAGATATAGAGCTTTTCGACCGCTATACCGTTCCCCGCTTCCTGAAGCCCCTCGGATGGGACGAAAGAAATCCCGATGAAGAAGTAGATAGCAACGTCGATGAAATCGTCCAGGAAATTCGAGCGAAAATGCCAGCCCCGCCTATCGTGAAATCCTGGACAGAGTCGGTTCAAACCGAACGGCATTATGAGATCCTGGCTCAAGACGCCGAAAATTCCGAGACGGTCGGGATCCTCGAACGGTTGGAGGTCGAAGACGGAACGGGAGAGCCTCTCCGGATTTCATCCAGCGAGAAACGGGTGCATGCCTGGATGGAGCAGCCGGAGAAGGAATCTGACGGCGTGCAGCGCCACGCAGGGGTTTTGGAAAAACGATTCGGCCATTTATGGAAATCCGACCCGCTGGCAGCCGTCGCTCTTTTAAGAACAGTCAGAAAAATCGAAGGACTGGGTCCCTACCTGCATCTCTTCACCCGCCCAGCTACAGTCTAGATCACTGGAACTTGAGAGACGAGACGGCGATGATCGCAAAGAGAAGACTGATGATCCAAAAGCGGATCACCACCTTCGTCTCGGGCCAACCCTTGTATTCGAAATGGTGGTGGAGCGGCGCGCAGAGGAAAATCCGCTTCTTGTTCCTGTAGCGGTAGCTGAGCACCTGGAGAATCACCGAGAGCGCCTCGGCGACGAAAATCGCCCCCGCTATCGCCAAAATCATCTCGCGCCGAAGCAGCACGGCCGAAACGCCGAGGATGCCGCCCAAAGCGAGAGAGCCGGTGTCTCCCATGAACACCTGCGCTGGATAGCCGTTGTACCAGAGGAACCCCAGCCCTGCTCCCGCGAGCGCGAAGAGATAGACGGCGATCTCCCCGCTCCCCTCGATATAAAGAATGTTCAGGTAGCGGGCCAGATCGACGTGGTTGGACAAGAAGGCAAAAAGCCCCAAGACCATAGACACCATCACCAGGCATCCAGCCGCGAGGCCGTCAAGCCCGTCGGTTAGATTCACCGCATTGGATGAGCCGGTGATCACCAAAACGATCATCAGGAAAGCAAAAATCTTGAGAAACCCGTCGAAAACAAAAACCGGATCTTTGAAGAACGGGATATAGAAGCGCTCGACGTAGCTTTCGGTCGAAAGAGTTTTTGCATGAATGACTCCCCTTCTCCCCTCCTGCGGCTCCACCATCTGTTCTTTCGCAGTCGGCGGGCGGAACACTTTTTTCCCTGCGATGCTCTGCGTTACGCCGGGAAATAAGAGATAAATAGCGATCAGCGATGAAAATCCAATTTGGATCGCCATCTTTTTGCGCGCTTTCAGCCCTTTGCTGTTTTTAAACCGGAGCTTGAGGTAGTCGTCCGCTGCGCCGAGCATTCCGAGAACTACGGTTGTGAGCAGAAGCAGCAGCGTGAAGACATTCGTCAGATCCATCCAGATCAAAAGAGCCGCCGCCATCGAAGAGAGAATCAAAATCCCTCCCATCGTCGGCGTGTCTTTTTTCTTTCCATGCAGCTCGGCGAGAAGCGGGCACTCCTCGACGCTCCGGATCGGCTGTCCGATCTTCAGCTCGTAGAGTTTTTTAATGAAGCGGGGTCCAAGAAAAATACAGAAAACAAGCGATGTGGCCGCAGCCAAAATCATCCGCGTTGAAAAATAGCCGAACGCTGCAGGCGCTTTCCACCCAAACCCTTCGCGGAGCCAATCAAGCAAAAGCAATAGCATGATTCACCGCGGAAGAAGTTCAAAGAGTTTTTCGAGCTGCATTTTCCGCGATCCCTTGACAAGGACGGTATCGCCGGGGCACATCAGTTCTTTGAGCCGCGCTGCCAGGCTTTCATAGTCGGAAAAATGTTCCGCCGGTTTCTTCGCCTCGTCGAAGCCTGCGCAATAGCCTGCGGCTTCCGCTCCAAAAGCGAGCAGATGATCCGCCACCCGATGAGCCAGCCGCCCCATATCCAGGTGGGCTCCTTCCGAATACGATCCCAATTCGACCATCGTCCCCAAAACGGCGATCCGCTTTCCCCCTTCTTTCGGCGCTGGGAAATTCATCAGAGCCGCTTTCATCGATTCCGGGTTGGCGTTGTAGGCGTCGTTCACGAAAAGCACGCCCTCTCGTTCAAACTGCTCGAAGCGCATCTTCGGCAGCTCGAGTTTTTCCGCCCGGTTTTTGATCTCGTCCCACTCGATTTTGAACCATCTTGCAACGGCGACCGCCGCCAAAAAATTATGAAGAAAATGGGCTTGAGTAAATGGCAAATCGATCTGGCAGGCGCGCACACCCCTCTCGTCGATCACGCATTTTCCCTCGGAGAACGACAAAAAGTAGTCGGCGTTGCGGTTTTCGAGCGAAAATGAAATTTTTTCCTGGCCGATCATCGCAATCGCATCAGGATATTCATAGAGCCCTTGATCAAAAACCGCCGCGCGCGTCTTCGCCTGGCTGAAAATCTGCGCTTTTCCCCTCGCGATCTCTTGCACGCCCCCGGGAAAATTGGCCACATGGGCCATCGCCACCTTCGTCAGCACGGCGATATCGGGAGGGGCGATTTCGACGAGTCTTTGGATGTCCCCCATCTCCGTCATCCCCATTTCGAGGACGAGCACCTCTTCATCGCCGCTCCGGTTCAATACCGTAATCGGCAGCGTCAGCTTCGTGTTGTAGCTTCCTTCCGTCTTATAGACCCGAAGCTTGCCGCTCAAAAGCTGCCCGATAAACTCTTTCGTCGTCGTCTTTCCGACCGATCCGGTGACGCCTACGATCTGCGCTTTCGCATGGGCCAGATCGTGCTTGGCCAGCTCCCGCAAACTCTCTTCCGGATCTTCAACCGGCAAAAGCATGAGACCGAAATCTTCCCCTTCATAGCCTTTCGAAACGACGGCTCCCACGGCTCCCCGTCCCTTGACTTCCGCCAGATACCTGTGGCCGTCCGTTTTCTCCCCCTTGAGGGCGAAAAACAGGCACCCCTCGCCTACTCTCCTGCTATCTATTTCATAGCCAGACACTTGCGCATCGCTTTCGCACATCACGCCCAGAAAGCGGGCGATTTCGCGGATTGGAACGTTTCTCATGGGAGCACTCCCCTTCTTGGAGCCAACGTATATAGCTCTTTTTCCAAATCTTCGCCACAAACCATCGTAAGCACCTGCAAATAAGTTACATACACAACAACTACAAACTTAGAAACATTAAACTAAATAATTGATATTTAGGGATAAATGATGTATAATTAAATAAACAAATAACCATTATCAATGACATCTAAAACACCATCAATTACAACCAGCTCCCCTTCCTCTTCTTCTCCTGCCGGTAAACGCAAGCCAATAAAATCCAAAGCAGCAAAAGCAGCAGAACAAGCTCTTGCGGAACAAGAAGCTTTCAGAAGAGCAGCCAGAGAACCTCTTAGAGATCCTCTCACAGGCGAAATTGTACAGCTCCCTGAATATGAATTTCCCGACCAGCCTCCAGCAGGAAGAACCCCTACTCTCGACGATGACGACTGGATTGGAGACGCGCTTCTTCCAACGCCAACACAGACGCCCCCTCCTCCCCCGCCTTCTTCTCCTACTCTCGTCCACCCGATCACGGGGCATTCTGCGGATGGAGAACTCCGCGAAGAAGAATTTGAACATCCTCGGCCAAGTTTATTGACTAGAGCAAAAAACGCGGTTTCCCGGCTTTTTTCTCGCCCAGAAGAAGATCTTTGGATCGGGGATTCTTCTCAACCACCTCTAAAATCCTCCCTCGGATCAAGACCCTCCTCCGCGCCTCAGCTAGACGTTAGACCAAAAGAAGAAACGCCACCACACTCTTCCTCGCGGCGGCGGCCTCCGGTAGATTCACTGCTAAGTCCGCAGTTCCTCCGGCCAACTCATGATGACGACGGCCTCGATGGCGGGCCTGATTTTGAACTGGCAACGCTATCGGGGAGCGCCGATTCTCAAAAACCAGGAGACCAAAGGACTCAACCAAAAGATTCAGCACAAAGCCCGCGGTTTCTCCAAGCTCGTCATGACGATGAAGATGATGAATTTGGATCGGATCAGGAACTTGCGGCCATATTCGACCGTTCTCATCAACATGAAGAGGATCCTCTAGCCCGTCCTGACGCGCCGCCTCCGGGCGCTACAGTTTCATTGCAAGACCGCCGTCCCAACGGCAGATTTGACCCGATTGCATCCTTTGAAATAGATGATGAGGAAGACTCCTCCGGCAACACGACTCCTGCTGCAGACTACCAAACTCCCAGCGAGTCAGTTCCAAAGGGGAAAACCGCAACCCAAACCGCGCCTCAACATTCTCTCCGCAAGCAAGAGGATCCAAGTGGTGATTTTGAATTGGGAACGCGCCCTCACAATCCGCAAGATGCCGGACATTTCTATACTGCAGCTCCTCCCGATGTGCTGGATACTTACCCTCCTGCAAGTCAGACCGCCCAGCCCAGAGTGGATTCCCCTCGCGGTAAAGCAGACAGCAGCACTCCTACCCCACAACCGGCTGTAACAGCGGGGTTGGCGGTCACTGCCGTTCCTTCAGCAAACCCGCCTCCCCCGCCCCCAGGCCGCAACAAATTCTTCAACCTTCCAATCCGATGGGAAAAGAAAGTCTACTATCTCACAATCGACGCGCCTCCCAACATGACCCGCGAGCAGGTGATCGCTATCGTAACCGCCCGCCTTGCGAAAATCAGCTCAGCAAACGACCCTGCATTCCACCCGGGCATGGCCGCGCTCGATTTGACTTTCGATACAAACACGATCACAGCGGAAGCCGGAGCCGCCAAACTTGTTTTCGATTCTACGAACGAACCCGAAGTTACGTACTATACCGCCGCCATGCAGGCAGGGAAAATGGAAACCCTGGAAACTCTTCCGGAATACACTCAAACGCTCGAACGCTGCAGAACAGAATCCGTCAGAATTCGAGAACCTGGGCGGGCGGAACTTTCTTCCGCCCGGGTCGCTGAGAGCCAGCCTGTCCGGCCCACAGGGCCTGTCCGCTATAACGGTTTTACCAACCTCGGAAACACCTGCTATGTAAACGCCGCGCTGCAGGCCGTCGCAGTCAATCAGCGTCTCCGCTCTTACCTCTTGAAGCCAGGAGCTCTCCCCAATCTTCCGAACAGTCCAGACAACCAAGCTCTATTCCGTAGATATCGCATCGAACCGAATCAGGACGGAACGTACCCGCATCCGCTGAAGCTCATATTGGCTGAATACGAAGCAAGACTAAGACCCGATCATCGACTCCACGGCCAGACAATAAATCCGGGAATCCTCATCGACTACCTAAGAAGAGAAAGAAGAATCTCCGGTCAGGGAGTTCAGGGCGACGCTCATGAGGCTTTCCTCGCCCTTCTCAGAGACGCCAATCCGAATCTAGAGGATTCTCCCATTCGCGCCCAAGATGCGCAAACCTCTGTCCGCATCTCCCCCCATGAAGACCGGCCGCAGATCCATAGAGCGCACCAAGAACGCTCTCAATTCCCTCTGATCCAGCTAAGCCCCCCAGATGCGCGAAGCGCTCCCGCCCCTCTTTCTGCCCATTTGGAAGAATACTTCAGCGATCCCGCTAAAGCCAGAGGCGAGCCGAGCGCTCCAGACCAAATTTTGAGAGGCTTTGCAGAAACGCCTGAACTCCTGGCTGTAGCCGTAGGCCGCAGAAATCAGAACGGCACCAAAAATATGATTCCCATTCAGCAAGCGGAACAAATGGCGCTCGAAGCGGGTTGGGCAAAAAATTCAGAAGCGGTTCCCTTTGAAACCGATTGCTTTATCTACCATTATGGAACCCAAGGCAAAGGCGGCCATTATGTAACGGTTGTGAAAGAAGCCGATCCCGACCATCTCGGACAGTTCAGATATGTAGAGCTGAGCGACAGCGACCCTCCGCGCGTGATCACCGACTTCCAGAGAAAAGAAGAAACCGCTTCGATGATCTTCTACCACCGCGCCGATGGTTCTCAAGCCGGCAGCTCCCAACAAGGGCTCAAACATGCTTGGAGCGACCCCCGTTCCTCTGTCACAATCGAACAAGTGGATTGATCCATTTAAACAAATTGACCCCTA
>CAYPZU010000098.1:6032-6334 GCA_964415395.1 uncultured bacterium | reverse complement strand
AGCAGCGGACTCATAACCCGTCGGTCTCTGGTTCAAATCCAGGTTGCCCCATTTTTCTAAATGACGCAATTCCAAGCACATAAGCGCATCAACCTTGATCCAAAAATCCCATTTGGACTAAGTTTTTTCGCTTACGGTGCAAAAACGGTGCAGAGGAACGGAACTTTATCCAACACTGCAATCCAGCTATCGAATCCTAAAACCAAAGGTTGGAACCATGGCAGTATACAAAAGAAAAGACGGTAAAAGCTGGCGCGCAGTCGTCCGCATCAAAGGCTATCCCACAGTCTGTGATCACTTCG
>CAYPZU010000098.1:3140-6022 GCA_964415395.1 uncultured bacterium | reverse complement strand
ACCTCTCTTACTGGCAATCGCGCTTCAGCTCTTACGCTCTCATTCACATCACACCCGAATTCATCGCCAAAGAAAGACTCCTTCTCTCAAACACTCCCTCCGTCTCAGGAAAAAAGCGAACCAACTCCACAATCAACCGCTACACCGCGTCACTCTCCGCCATCTTCACCTATGCCGTCAAGCTCCGCTGGATCAACGAAAGCCCTTGCATCCACCTCCAAAAGCTCAAAGAGAATCCAGGACGCGACCGCATCCTTTCCGAAGCCGAAATTGAGCGCCTTCTCGATGCCTGTCGCAAAAGCCGCAGTCCCTATCTCTATTGCATCGTTATCATTTCCATCATCACAGGCGCCCGCCAGGGTGAAATTCTCAATCTAGAATGGAGAGACATTGACTTTAATAATCACCTTGCTTATCTCAAAGAAACCAAAAACGGTCGCCCACGTAGTATCTCTCTCGATGATCCAATCATCGCTGAACTCAAACGGCTCTACGAACTTCGCCACCCACTCAAGCCGCTCGTCTTTGCCAGCAAAACTGCCTTCGGGCGCATCGACATCAAGAAAGCCTGGCAAACAGCTCTCCGCACCGCTGGCATAACAAATTTCCGTGCTCACGACATGCGGCACACCTTCGCGACATTCGCCGCTGGGCAAGGTGCCTCCAATCTTGAACTTGCCACCGCTATGGGCCATCGCACGCTGCAAATGTTGCAGCGCTACACACATCTTGACGTGCAGCTCACGAAAAAATTCAGCAAGGGAATCTCGGAAAAAATTCTGAAATCAGAATCAGTTGCTGACGATATTCCTCAAGAAGAATCACTTGCTAAATAGTACTGATTTTCAGTACTATTTAGCTTTCAAGAGAGTTAAACATGACAGAAAAAATGCTCGCGGAAAATTCTAATATTCCTATCGAAATAACTGCAGAAATGCACGCCGAAGCTACAAAGATATTGATTGAACAAAGAAAACTCATCGAACCAAATACTCTTGTTTTAGGGTTTGGAGAAACCAGCCTTGCTTTGGGAGGATCTATCCCAATTTGTTATGATTCTCATAAACTTTTGCTCTCTGCCAATCATGTCGCGGAGTGTTTTGGAACAACAAAACACGTACGAACTCTTTACCTATGTGATCGAATTACCCGATATTACTTACCAAAAAATTGCACTGATTTTCATGTGGAGAAATGGGATCCAAATTTTGATTCAAAGATGCTAAAAAAAGACATTCTTTCTATCAGACCCAAAGATTTAGCAGTGATTACCCCGGCTAAATGTATTGACGAAATTAACTCTCATAAGATGTTCTATCACTTACCGGTAGGAAACGTAGCTACCCCTGAAAATCTTTCATCTATAGCGCTCCTTACGATGGGTTGTATTGGTGCTCGGAATGAAAATAATATAATTGAAGGCTTTTCTACCGTTTTCGGAGTCATCTCTTCAAGCTACCATGAATTTGACGATTGCGACTACATAGTCTGCACTGTAGATACCCATACCTACGAGATTCGCCAACTTGGAAAAAAACCGATCGCATCATTTGAAGGATTAAGTGGTAACGGATTATGGACAATCATTAATGGAAGACCTCAATTACTAGGGGTGGCCATAGCACAGGATTTGAGTGGCTACAAAACCACAGGGAAAGGAACTATTTGGTTCCATGGATTGAAATCAATATACGCTGCTCTAGAAACTTGGAAACGAAATTTTAATTCGAAAACCTGAAGTAAGCTTTATGATGAAATATAAAGGATTTTTCGGCCGTGTTGAATACGACGATGAAGCCAAAATCTTCCATGGAGAAATCCTCGGTCTTAAAGAACCGATCATTTTTCAGGGTAAGACCGTGGAAGAGCTTGAAGAATCATTTCAGTCATCAATAGATCTCTATCTCTCCCTTTGCGAGCAAAAGGGAGAAAAACCCGAGAAAACCTTCTCAGGTACATTTAATCTAAGAATCGATCCCGATCTTCATGCAAGGCTGTCTACAAAGGCAAAAGCTGCTGGCCTAAGCTTGAATTCATACATCGCAGAAAAGCTGAACCAATAAGGACTCATGACAATTCAAACATCAGCCTTTTTATCTCTTCCCGAAAGCTACCCTGCCCTTCTAGAGAACATCAAGACCCGCATCCGAGAGTCGCAGGTCAAAGCTGCAATGGCTGTCAATCAGGAGCTGATCAAGCTCCATTGGTGGATCGGTTCAGAGATCGTGAGAAGACAGGAGGTAGAAGGATGGGGTGGGCAAGTTATCGAGCGGCTCTGCAAAGATGTACAATCTTGCTTTCCTGGGTTAAAGGGCTTTTCCAGGTCTAACGTATTCAGAATGAAATCCTTTTACCTAACATACGCAAAAGTCGCGCAGGCTGCGCGACAATTAGAAATCCCTCCCGATTTCTGCCTAAATATCCCCTGGTGGCACAATGTCATTCTAGTTGAAAAAGTAAAAAATTTAGATGAACGGGAATGGTACGCCCGAAAAGCTGTCGAAAATGGGTGCAGCCGATCCGTCCTTGAAATGTGGATTGAAACAGACCTCTACCATCGACAAGGCAAAGCACCCAACAATTTTCAAAGATCCCTTGCAGCTCCCCATTCCGATCTTGCCGAGCAAGTTATCAAAGACCCTTATTGCTTTGATTTTTTGACCCTTGTTGATGAAGCTAGAGAAAAAGAAATCGAAGATGGCCTTATTACCCACCTCCAAAAGTTCCTTTTAGAACTTGGCAGCGGCTTCGCCTTTGTCGGTAGACAAGTCCCTCTTCGTGTCGGTACCGAAGACTACTACCTTGACCTCCTTTTTTATCACATCAAGCTGCGTTGCTATTTCCTCATCGAACTGAAGGCCGTAAAGTTCAAACCAGACTTC
>CAYPZU010000098.1:0-3130 GCA_964415395.1 uncultured bacterium | reverse complement strand
CTTCGCGGGACAGATCAACTTTTACCTGGCCGCTATTGATGACAAGATGCGTCAACCCGGAGATAACCCCACTATCGGTTTGATTCTCTGTAAAGGTAAAGACAACCTGATTGTCGAATACGCTCTACGCAACAATTCCTCTCCCATCAGCGTTGCAAACTTTGAAACTCAGCTTGCCAAAGCCCTCCCAGACAATCTGAAAGCTTCTCTACCAACTGTTGAAGAGATCGAAGCGGAATTAGAGCGTTCTCTTCATCAAATTGTAGAAAGCGAGTGAATAGACACTTAGATCCAGCCAAAGATGTACTGAGCGACCTGCGGAAAAAAATCGATAAAGAAAATAAGAGGAGCGTCTTTGGACAGTTGCAAGCAGACGCCTACTGCTGGATATTTGCTAGTCCAAACTATTTTCTATTGCAGGGCAACCCCTATAAAAAATTACCGAGACACTCTTCAGCAATCCATTTAAAAGCCCTTCCTCTTTACGAAGAATGGTTCCATCAAGATCATTATTTACAGGAAGTAGAACCGCAAATTATATCGGCTCCTGGCTCAAGAACAAGCCTGGGGAAATACCTCCGCGATCTTCACAGAAAAAGCTATAAGACCTTGCAGTGGCCGCAAAGATGGGAAATGTCACTGAAAAGTTTTATCCAGTTCCTACGCAAAAAACTACCCGCAAGAGATGCGAGTTTTTTAGATATGTTTTTTCCTGAAGAAATGTATCTCTCCGAGAAAGGAATTATCTCGAATGTATCTAAAACAACAAGACGCATAACAGTGAATGAGTGCGGTACAGTCCTCAAAGCTCTTGCAGATTTGGTTTTTCAAGGAAATCCCACCTCTCAGCATTGTGCAGCGGAAGCATTAGCTTTATCCTGGCTGTGTTTAACAAAAGCGCGCATCCGGCATCCATCGCAAGTCAAACTAATTCACGAGGTTCTTTATTCCTCGCTGAGCTTTACCAAAAAAGGAAAGCGTGATCTGTATAAAACGGATTGTGAGATTTTTACTGCACCAACTTTAAGAGGAACGTTCCAGATTCCTATTTCAACACACTTATTTGCATTTCTAAATGCGTTAGCAGCCACACCTTCTAAATCAGAACCTATTTTCCAATCCCCTCTCAGATCACTTAGAAGAACATTGACCTCAGTCCTAGAAAAAATGCCACAAAATTTCCACGAAATCACATTCCAATCTCTATTGCACTTTGTTAATGACTCCGACAGCCTTCAGGAAAAATAACCTCCTATCCTACTGATAGTCAGAGCAAAACAAACTGTCCCTTGCTCTATTACGACATAATCAGCCCCCTTTGATTAATCTTCATTCCAAATGAACCAAATCCACTTCGGGGGGTTTTATGGAAGAATATCAATGGTGGTATCCACAAAAAATAATCGAATCAAAGAAATACCCATTTACCATGGGTCAACTCAGACATTTCCTTAAAAAACGGCATAAAAACAATCTACACCAAGCTGTCAGAAAAGTGGGAAAACGCTTGGTTTTAAGAATGGATTTGTTCGAGTCATGGATCAACAGTAAATCTAGTCATTAATAAGGACTTAAAACATGAAAGATTATCATACCGCTTTTATTATGCTGCAGAGAACTCAAGCAAGCGCTCTGCTTAAACGCGACTTCATCGCATTCGCCCTTCTTGCCTTAATCGCTGTACATGCTAGACGAACCAAACAAGGGAATCAAATAACGCAGCTGGAGTTAAATCAAGCGTTCATTGGATTTGGTGATTTAAAAGGGTTGTCTCGAGGAAAACATCGAGGGGCTTTGAAACGTCTCGTAGAAGACTATAAGCAGATTAAAATCGAACCAACAAGTAAAGGTACAATTGTTACTTTAATTGATTCATCCGTATTTGACATAAACGCAGAAGAGCCTTCAAAACCCTCTGTAATAATCGGACAAAGAGAACCATCAAAAAACCACCAAGAAACCAACAACCCGCCATCGATTAACCATCTAATAGCCGCCAAACCACCACTAACAAACAATGTAATAATGGAAGAATGTAAAAATGCAACAACAGCAGATGGTGAAGATCTCTATCAATGCCTCAAGGATTTTAGCGGAACAAAGGGATATAAGCTTAATGATCTCGAGAAAAGAGACTTAATGCAATATTCCGAGCCTCGCGTGGAAGCTGCTCTGAAGCACGCCAGTCACCCATCAATAACTTTTAAAAAGGGACTCACGGCCTTTCTTCATTGGCATTGCCGTCAACTAATCGTCCCTATACCACCCGACCAAGCTGCAAACATCTCGGTTGGAAGTTCTCCCGAACATTTGGCTTATGAATATAATGACTTTCTCGGAGATAATGGCTATTTAGAAAAAGTAGAAGAAAACAAAATATGTATTCCACAGCAATACGCATGGATTATGACTCCAACGGGTTGGAATACAATAAGTTGGAAAAATTCTACCGAAAGAGTCTCTAAAGATTTCGAAGAGTCTCGGGCTACTATCCAACAAATGAGACAGAAAAATGAGATGCAGTAAAGGTCAGGTCTTCTATGAAGACAATAGATGATAAGCAAAAATTTATAGAATTCCGAGCAAAAGGCATCTCTTTCGCTAAAATTGCAGAGAACCTTGGCATCTCTAAACCAACTCTTATCAAATGGGATTTGGAGTATAAGAAAGAGATTAGCAATCTCCGTTATCTTGAATTCGAGACCCTTTTGGCTCAATACAGGATTGCAAAAGAAGCCAGAATCGAAGCAATGGCAGCAACCATGAACAAAGCGTTAAATGCTCTTAAAACAAAATTACTAGATGAGCTTAGCACCAAGGACTTGCTATCAGTAATCGCTCATTTGGATGAGAAGCTTAGAAAAGAGCTGGAGTCAGTCTCTTTTGTCACTAACGAATACTCACAACCAGAGGAAGAGATGGCTGCTGAGTTTTTCACACCTAAAACTTTACCATTTCCTTACTGAAATTTTACCGATAAAGCTTACTCAAGCTCACTTAGATGTTGACGCACAGCTGCTCGATATTGGCAAAAAGCACATGATCTCTTCGGCTCAGGAAATCGATCCGTTATCAGGCATTCACGAATGGCTAATTGCGTAGATTCAATCGAACTGTCATCGACTTCATA
>CAYPZU010000097.1:0-6359 GCA_964415395.1 uncultured bacterium | reverse complement strand
CGGGGCCCCTGAAAAGCCTCTTTTCTGGGGTGGGATTGCGATCTTGCCTATCCTGTCTCTTCTTATACGACCAACGCTGGTGGGTTATGCAACGGCCACATTGTTCTCTCTAATCATTGAGCACTCCGTTTTAACACAGAGATTTCCCTCTTTCTCTGTGCCGATCTCTTGGCCCCAAGCGACTGGATAAAAAAGATTTACAAAAACGAGTTCCGCGCCTTATTCTCTCGCCCCTTTTAAAGTGAGGTTGATCATGGCTAGTCTGAATGCCATTGCGGGACAGGCGCCGCATCTCGGCCGCAGTTCCGGTATTTATTTGAGTTTTCAGGAGGGGAAGGGATGGTCGCTGATCCGCCTGAATTGCATCCAGCGGATTTTCCGCTGGCTGGGAGCCTATTCTTCGACCCATCTGAAAACAATTGCCAGGCAGCTTGTCAAAGAGCCTGCCGTTCCTGCGGCCCTCGCTGCAAAAATAAACGCCGCCTGGGAGAAAAAATCGGGAAAGCCGATGCCAGCTCTTAGCGCGACGGAATACACTCTTCCCTTGCAGGGAGCGGAAGTGAAGATTGTCTCTGGCGATCTCTTGCGCCAGCCCGTCGACGCGATTGTCAATGCGGCGAATGAGGCGTGCCTCGGCGGCGGCGGAATCGATGGCGTGATCCACAGGGCTGCAGGGCCTGATTTGCTTGCGGAGTGCCAGGCTTTACCCGAAGTGCGTCCGGGCGTACGCTGCCCGACCGGTCATGCGGTGATCACGGGGAAGGGCAATCTGGCTGATCCGATCCGCTTTGTGATCCATGCCGTCGGCCCAAGGTGGAATGCGGCAGACCCTGTAGGGTCGATGCTGACTCTGAGAGATACCTACACGCGGATTCTTGAGCTCGCGGCGAACCGCGGCTTGAAGAAGATCGGGATCCCTGCGGTCAGCGCTGGCATCTTTGGCTTCGGAATCCAGCGGTCTGTTCAGGCGGCGGTGCAGGCGATCGGCGAGTATGTCGGGGCGCATCCAGGAACCTTTGAGGAGATCCGCCTCGTATTTCTCCCCCAATCATTCAATGAAGCCGTGCAAGCGGTCGAGGAGAGACAATGAGCGGACAAGTGAAAGCGATCCGGCCTTTTGAAGTTCCGGAACAGAGAAGCCCATCTCCCGTAGAATATGGCCAAGGGTTTGAATCGTTCGGGAAAATGATTCTGGAATGCGCGAAAAAGCAGAATTTTGCAGCCCGGTTTTATATCCCCGCCAGATTGTTTTGGAATTATGCGGAAGAGTATCTGGATCTTTGCAAAAAGGTCGATGAGGTAAGCAGCAAGGCATTAAGGCTCAGAAGCGTCATCGATGTGGAGCAGTTCGAGACGGTTGCCGTCGTTCTAGAGAGGGCTAAGACCCGATGATGTGGGGGTCCTGGGCGATCGAGGCGAGGACGTCGACGATGCTCGGATCCCAGCTTAAGCCCCGTGTGTAGACGACGTGGGCCGCTATGAAGGCGGCGATCACCGCTTTCTTGTGGATTTCGGGCATGGCAAGAACGCCGCTTCTGTACTTTTCCCTGAGAAGGGGAGGGCAGTAGAGCAGCAGGCATTTGATCAGCGGGTCTTTCGGGTCTTTGGGCAGATCGACCGTCTCGAAGTAATCGAGAAGCTGGTATTTGAAGAGGTTGATCCGCTCGGAGACTTTTTCCGAGAGATCGGTCAGATATTCTCCCGTCTCGCGGTGGGTGTTGAGAAGGAGCCTTGCCTCGTTGAGAGCCGCTTTGCGGATCATTTCGAGAACTTCTTTGACGAAGTGCGGCTTCTCTTTGAGGAACTCTTCTTCGCTCATGCAGAGGCTGGCCAGCACTTCGAAAGAAGAGCATGTCACGCCCCCTTTATTGGCGGAGCTGTCTTTGATGATGAGTGCGCCGAGTTTCTCGAGGGCGCGCCGCGCGCCGGCCGTGAGATAGAGGTTCGCCCCTTCAACGATCGCTTTCGAGGTGGGCTTGCCCGATTCGTCGAGGTAGCTTGTATAATTGCTCTCGTTCAGCGTCCGCGGGCGTCCGCCGCCGGGAACGAAAACATCTGTTTTCACCTGATGGACGTTGCTCCGGAAGAGCTGGTTCATTTCATTGCCCGAGAGCCACTCTTCAACGAGTTTTCCTTTTTTCTTGCGCCAGCAAAGCGTCGCCTGGGCGTAGGCGCTCTCTTCCCTTTTCGTCCGCAGGTCGAGGAGGAATCCCCCTTCGGAGAGTTTTTCCGCCGGGTAACTCCGGATCGGCAGCGCTTTGTGGAAGAGCCCCGCCATTTCTTTCAAATCGAGCCCTTCGGGATCGTAGATCGTTCCAGAAACATCCGTTAGCGCGAGAAGCTTGGCCGTTTTGGGATAGTATTTGTAGAGATTGAGGATCTCGTTGCCTGCGACATCGCCGTCGGGACCGCCCGAGATTTTGATCGTAAAACGATCTTTTTCCGGGTCGATGCCGAGGAAGAGGAGGACTTCGTGCATGTAGACGTTGACGCCGTAGGAGGTGACGCCGAATTCTTTGTGGTTGATCCCTGCGCCCGGTTTGCTGCTCATGAAGGATCTTCCCGGTTTGTAGTGGCAGCGCACTGCGAAGTTGGCGATCCAGACGATCATGTCGTTGAACATGTTCTCATCGGGGCCGAGGTAGATATATTCAGGCCTTTTCCAGTAATCGACGACCGATTTGGCCCTCAGCGTCCCCTGTTCGTCGCAATTGACGAGCGTCATCAGGCTATCGACGAACGAGCGCTGGCAGGCGTAAAGATAGGAGAGTCTTTGGTCGCGGCGGTAGATTTTGAGTTTCTCTTCCAGCACGGCTGGATCGACGCCGTCGGCTTCCATCTCTTTCCGGTAGATCTCCTCCTCCGGAGCGAAAATCTCGAAGGGCTCCAGGAGGATCGCAGTTTTTGCGCCCCCTTCGGGGATATCTTTATTTTTTTTCTGCTGGGTGTAGGCGAGGTTGTACGCCTCGGAAAAAATGTTATTCCGCTCGTGGACGAACGCTTCCATCCGCTCTGGAATCACTGTCCTTACGCCGCCGCGGGCCAGATCCTTGAAGCGGATATTGAAGCCGATGAAGTGGAGGCTCCGAATGAAGAAAATCCCGTAGGGAAGCTCAGGGAACCGCTCTTTGCGGTCGTAGGGAAGCGCGTCGAGGTATTTGGGATCGAGCCGGAAGGAGAAGGAGCTTTTATTGTTCCGGTAGAAGTTCGTCTTCACGGTGTATTCGATGAAATGGAGCGCCTGCTTGAGGATGTTTTTCCGGCGCGTGTCATTGAGCGCATGTCCGGTGTCGATCTGCTCGATTTTTTTCAGAAGCTCCAGAAGTTCTTCTTCGCAGCGGAGCAGGTTGACTTTTTCAGGATGGAATTTCGCTTCGAAAGCCCGGCAGAGCTGCACGGTCAGCTCGGGGTGGCGGCAGAGCGCTTCATACACATGGTCGAGCGAATAAAGGTGCGGATCGGCGTAGAGGAGCGTCTGATGGGCGAACGCGGCGAAATTCCGGACGAGGTGCCCCTGGTTACCGGTGAGGAGCTTTTTCTCGACGAAAGCGGAAGAGATCAGATCGTCCGCCGTGAATGATTTCAGAAGGACGATTTCCCGCATCAGGTCGTCGATGTCGGCCTCATCCCAGGCGGCGCCTCCTTTGAGTCCATGAAGCCCCAAAGAAAGGAGCAAAATGCTCTCGGGGCTGAATGGATCGATATAGGCCGCTGAGACTTTCTGCAGCGCGAGGCCGTGGCTGTTGATGATTTTCGCGAGCCTGTAGAGGAACCCCGCTTTCGGGACGTTTCTCCAGGCAAATACGAGCTGGAGAGAGGGCGCCTGCTTCGCTTTCCAACTTTCGTTGCGCCTCAGCTCATACTGGCACTGGTCGCGCGTCTTCGCGCGGAAGAACATATCGAGCGCGATCTGGAGCCGCTCATTTGTGATCGAATTGATAAACCGGGGCGCGAGCGCGTGGAACAGCGATTCGAATTCCTCGTCCTTGATTTTGGGGTGGCGCGCTTTGGCCAGATCGAGCAGTTCCTTTCTTTTTTCAGGCGAGACTTTTTCGGTCCGTTCGGGATCGCGGAAAAAGATCAGCGCAATCCGCAAATTCCCCTTCTTCTCTCCGGGAGGCGGTACATTCGACACGAAAGCGCGGTAGTAGCGGATGCCGTACTGGGAGAAATTCTTCAGGATTTTGAGGTCGGCGTCCGGAGCGTCGCCCGAGAGGACGATCGCATGGTGCTTGAAGTAGACCGGGGCGAATTTCCCCTGCAGCGCGAAGCTGAGCAGGTTCCGGGCGATGACGATCCGCTCTTCGCCGCTCACTTCGTCGAGGAATTTCGGCGGCATGTGCTGCTCGAGCCAGCGGATCGCCTGTTCGAAGCCTTCGGATTCGCTCTGAATCGCCTTTTGGAGCTCTTCGGAAGAAAGGGGAGGATATTTTGGAGTCATATCCTCTTTTTAATCGAGGAAGAGATTTTTTTAAACCTATTTAGGCTTCCCGTAAACCGCGGATTGCGGCCCTGTGGACTTTGTGCGCCAGGGGGGCGACAGGGGCTGCAGGCGGGTTGTCGATTTGACCCCAGGTATTGCCATCTCCGTCCATCAACATATGTCCCAGCCAGACAAAGGGTCCAACCGCCCCCTGCGGAAAATCAATATGGGGATTGACATGCGGATGATGCTGCGGGGCGGGGGCTGGAGCCGGATTGGCTGCGGCAGAAGGGGGAATAGGAGCTGACATGATTAAAACCTTCTCATTTTTATGGAATATTATAATTATGGTTCTTGGTTAATGTCAATTATTGATATTTGTAATTTTCCTGTTCGAGACGAGGTTCGCTTAGCCAGCCAGTCCAGGTTTTAGGCTGGTTCAGCAAGTGGAAGCTGCGGCGGCGGAGAAAATAGGGGGCTTCGAATTCCATGTCTGCCTGTTTTGGATTCATGGAATGGTAAACCAGGTAAAATTGCTGAAGCCATCCGGGGTGGTCGTTCATTTGGAATCGGAAGAGGAACTCCTGAGGCGGGCAGGAAAATAAACACGCGCACGATGTGCAGAAATTGGGGAAGCAGTTTTTGTAGAAGACCGTGTAGGGGATGCCGAGGCCGGCTCTCTGCGCCGGACAGTCGAAGTAGGTGCACCACTGTTCGAGCGAGGTATCGGCAAAGAGAGTCCCGTCTGAGAACGATTGGGAGTTCAGGGAGCCGCTCAAGATGTTTTGGGATTGGAGCGCAGTGTAGAGCTGAACAGTCGATCCGGTGATGCTGCTGCCCGGCACCATCGTGATTCGTCCCGAGCCGTAGAGAGAAGGCGCAGGGAAATCGTTGTCGGCGACCAGCGTGACCCTATCCGGGGAAGAGATGGTGGAGGGGGTAGGGTACATGGCATTCGGAGAGAGAAGGTTGATGTCTCTTCCTGCGACGAGGATGATCTCTCCGCTTGAGGCCATCGGGTTGACCTGGATCGTGCTATTGATGTTGATGTCGACGCCAGCGAGCATGTGGATCGCCCCTTCGCGGGTTTGCACGGTCGCGTTGAACAAATTGATCGAACCGGAAGCAGTTTCGTTGATCGTCCCCCCAGCTAGCGTGCATTCGACGACCGAGAGGGGGTTGTGATTGATATTGGCTGTGGAATGGTTGAATCCTGTGCAGATATTAGGCACATCGCAGTTGGCGTCGCGGAGTCCCGCGGAGAGGGAAATCGATCCGCTTGTTGTGGAGATCACAGTGGGGACTGGCACCATAGGGACAAAATCGGAATTGATGTTAATATCGCCGACTCCATTTTGATTGACGTCGGAGATCAAAACGATCGAGCTGCCGGCTCCGTTAGTAGAGACGGTGCTGTTGACTGTCAAAAAGTCGCAGGCATGCACCTCGATCGACCCGCTGGTCCATGGGTTCAAAATCCCCGTGTTAAGGGTTACATTCCGGAAGGAATTCCCGCAAATCGATCCGCTGAGAGTGATATTTCCGAAATCGGTTATGATTGTGAGATTGTCGGCCGCCCCTCCGATCGTGATATTCGATGCAGCGCCATTCGGGTTTAAGGGGTGGGGATTGGCAAGCTGGCAAGCAGAATTGACCGTGATCGCGCTCGTCGCTGCGGTGCCTCCGTTGGTTTCGAGCGTAATGTTCCCTCCATAGGCGGGAGGGACGGCTGCGTTGACGGTGAATCCGCCGGTCCCATCAGCACCATAAAGAGGCGAAGAGGAGTTGATTGGCGCAGGAAGGCAGACGTTGGTGATCGGGACTACAAGATTATGGGGAATCCCGCAGACCTGCGTCATCGTCGGACCTGCATAGGTCCAAAGCGCGCTCGGCAAGAAATGGCTGTCCGCTTCTACAAAGATTGTTCCCGGATTGG
>CAYPZU010000096.1:3676-6382 GCA_964415395.1 uncultured bacterium | reverse complement strand
GTCGTCGCCGGCGTCATCGGTGGGCTCGGTGGGCGGGGCGTCCGGGATGGGCGCGGCGAGAATGTCGGCGGCCGCGACCGGCAGGCGGTCGACGAGGGCGTTCTCGGCGGCGGAGCGGGGGGTGACCACGCCGCGCGCATCGGCCGCGAGGGTGACCGTCCGACCAAGGGCATCGGTCTCGGTGAACACCTGCCCGGGCTCGGCGAGGCGCGGGACCTGCCAGTGCGGGGCATCGGGTGGGAGGGCCGGGGCTGCGGCGGCCGGAACCACCGCAGCCTTCCGGGTGCGCGTCGCCATCAGGATCAGGCGGCGTTCGCGTACAGGGTGACCAGGCACTCCGGCCGCACGACCTTGAGCCCGTAGACGTACAGGCCCTTGACCGCGTCGCTGAACGAGTCCTGCGGCCGGTAGGCCTCGATCGTCAGGATCTGCTCGGCGAACGAGATCGCCATGTCCGTGCCGGCCATGATCCGGTAGGTCGTGCCGTCGTTGGAGACGTTGTTCGACTTCAGGATCGTGAAGCCGGCCGCCTCGCCCACGATGCCGTTCCGCAGGGTGGCGTCCGTGGCCGCGGTGCCCGCGCCGACGAAGCGGTCGTCGAGCAGCAGCTTGCCGTGGTACCAGCTGGGCACGATGACCCAGCGGCCATCGGACGGGACGTCCGCCTCGTCGAGCTCGACGCCCAGGGCGACGAGGTGCTCGTAGGCCTTGCCCGCCGTGCCGAGGTCCGACTTGGGAGAGCCGCTCGAGGCGACCGAGGAGCCCGCCTCGGCGTACTTGCTGGCGGCGAGCGTGTCCGCGGTGTTCGTGAGCTTCCGGCCAGCGCGCTGCACGGCGCGGTCCATGACCTGGACGTTCATCTGCGCCTTGTCGAGGTCGTCGACCTTGAAGGCGAAGTACTTCGCCTGGTCGATCGCGAGCAGCTGGCTCGCGTCGTCGAGGTCCCCGACGGAGATCGTGCCGTTGCGGGTGTAGCTCGCGACGGTGGGGTCGCCGATGGACCCGATGCGGACGCTGTCGCCGAAGGCGCGGATGTCGCCCTCGTAGTCGCGGTTGACCACGCCGGCCTGCGTGTACACCTGGGCGCGGTCCAGCGCCGCCGACAGGCGCGCGGACCAGACGGTGGGGATGAAGTTGGAGAGAGCCACGGGAGCCTCCGGAGAAGTGCATGGGTGATGCACGCTCCGGGGCCGTGTCGCTGCGCGATCCGGGGCCGCCTGGCGGCGGGCCGGTCCTGCGCTGCTGACGCGGGGCGGTCAGCGTCGGTCCTGTCCGGGTCGGGCGCCCCCCGTGCCGCGCGAGGCGGGCGGTGCTGGCGGGGACCCTCGGGACCAGTCGTTCGCGGCGAGTCTACGCCGTAGGCTCAGCGGCGGTCAACCCCTGCCACCAGTCTGGGGACCGGGAAGAAGCGTTCGGCCGGCATCAGCTCCAGCGCGCGCGACCGGAGGGGATGGTGATCCGACCCGTTGTAGCGGTCGTGGGAGACGAGCACCTCCCGGGGTTGCCCGTCGACCACCTGCTCGGCGTGGATGATTGTCGGGCCGGCGCCGCCGTTGTCGCGCCAGTCGCTCTCGATGTGGACCGTGAGCCATCGCTCATCCATTCGGCAGCGACCCGTCAGCCCTTGTTGAGGACCGCTGAGACCTCCGGCCACCGGGCGTTGATCTCCGCCGGCGACAGCTTCGCGATGGCGTCGCGGGTGAGCGGAGCGGTGCCGGCACCGCGGTTGCCCTGGCCCAGGTCGGGCGTGGCCGTGAACGACGCCTTGAGGTACGGCTTGGCCTTGAGCACGGCCTCGAGCAGCTGCTGGACGTTCTTCGGGGCGCCGGTCGCGTCGTCCCATTCGACCCGCTCCGCGTCGAGGAACCGCTGGGCGTCCTCGGGATCCGCGAAGCCCAGGCGCGCGGCCGCCGCGAGCGACGCGCCCGCCAGGCGGCCCGCCTTGGCCGCGGCCACCTGCTGCTCGAGCAGCGCGTCCCGCTCGGCGATCTGGCGCTTGAGCTTCTCGACCTCGGAGAGGTCGGCCTCCTGGCGCGCCTTCTCCGCCTCCTGGAGCTTCTTGAGCTCCGCCTCGAGGCGGCCCGCCTTGGTGCGGAGCGCGTGCAGCTCACCGTCCCCGGCGGCGGGCGCAGGGTCCGCAGGCGGGGGCGTGGCGGGTGCGGGGGCCGGCGGAGCCGGGTCCCCCGCGGGGACCGGGGGCGTGGCGGTCGCGGTGCCGGCGGAGGCGCCGGCCGTGCCGTCGAACCAGGCGTGGGCGGTGCGGGCCGGGGCGAGGTGGATGGCGCGCAGCGCGCGCAGGGTGTCACGCATCGGGGGTGGTTCCTCCATCGGGCACCGGCGGGGCCGGCGGGGTGGTGCTGGACGTGGGCTGCATCGCCTTCCATCGGCGGATCTGCTGGGGCGTGGCGCCCGCGCGGCGCCACAGCTCCTCCTGGGGGACGCCCATCGCCGCGAGCTTCGACAGCGCGTCCACGTGCTCGACCTCGGTGCGGACCTCGGGATCCGCCCAGAGGGCCTCGATGTCCATCCGGGACGCCCGGACGCGATCGCCCGCGATCAGGAACGCCAGGCGGATGACCTCCTCCCAGCCGTCGCCGATGGCGGTCAGCTTCCAGCCGACCTTCTTGGTCAGCGGGTTGTCGGAGAGGCGCACGCTCTCGCCCGAGGGCGGGACAGAGGACGGCGGCGGGATCAGCAGCCGGTGGG
>CAYPZU010000096.1:0-3666 GCA_964415395.1 uncultured bacterium | reverse complement strand
GGTGGGGGGTGTGCGTGATCGTGGCCATGTCCGAGCGGTAGGCCTCGAGCTGGCGCACGAACGCGGTGAGGTCGGCGGCCGGCAGCTGCCCGAACGTGGAATCGGGGTCGTCGCTCGTCCAGACGCGGTTGGGCCCGCCCTTGAAGCCCGACGCGTCGGTCGCCGTGGGGTTGCCCTCCGCGTCGGTGGGCTGGCCCTCGTCGGCGATGGTCACGCCGGTCGCCCACCGCTGGGGGCTGGCCATGTAGTCGCTGGCCGTCGTCATGTCGTACAGCGTCTTGGCGTAGAGGTCGAGCTGGTCGAGGATGTCCTCGTGCTCGGCGGCGCCGGCGGGCGCGTTCTGGAGCACCACGATGGGCACGACGCCCCAGGGGTTCTGCTGGACGCGGTCCGGGACCGGCAGCCACGTCCGCGGCTTGCCCGGCTTCGGCTCCTCCGAGGTCCACCACTCGATCCGGTCCGGCAGGTACAGCACCGCGGTGCAGGTGTGGCCCTTGGCCTCCCACATCTTGAGCCCGGCGAGCACCCGGTCCTGGTCGGTGGGGTCGGTCTCCACGATCACCTGGAGCGGATCCTCCACGGTGATGCGGGGCGTCGCCGGGTCGGCCAGGTTCGGGCCCACGATCACCGGGCACTCGCCGACCGACAGCACGTTGAGGTGCGCGGTGAGCGAGCGCGCGTCCAGCCGGTTCGCCTGCCAGATCCGCCACGCCTCGTCGGACCCGGCGTCGTCGCCCTCGATGACCACCGCGTCCACGGCCATGCGCTGCGCGGGGATCTCGACGATGGGCTTGGCGTAGTTGGCCCGCAGGTTCTGGAAGCGGATCCCGAACGTCTCGCGGTGGGCCTCGTTGGCGAACCGCCAGGTCTCGTTGGTGCCCTTGTAGTACGAGCGCAGGCGCGCCAGGCGGACGTTGCGCTCGCGCATCTCGTGGAGGAGGCGCGCGATCCACCACTCGGACGAGCGCTCGGGGTAGGCGTCGTGGTGGCGCTCGGTCCCGCCGTCGGCGAGGTCGGCCGGCAGCGCGCGCCCGGGCTCGATCGGGCGGAAGAAGACGTCGGCGAGGGTCATCATGGCGGCCTCCTACAGTCCGTTCAGGGTGGATGGCCTCCACCGCGGCGCGGTGATGGCGTGGTGGACGGCGAGCATCGCGGCGCGGGCGGCCACGATGGGCTGGTCGGGATCGAGCGGCTCGGGCTTCCAACCCTTCGGCATCGGCTTCGCGACGACGTTCGCGAGCTGGCGCGCGAGCTCCGCGTCCCCGTCGTGCACGAGCGTTCCCGCGGAGACGTGCTGCATCAGCGTCTCGGCCGCCGGCGCCAGGTGCTCGGGGGTGCTGGGCACGTCGACGAGCGCGACACCTTCCGCGCGGAGACGCTGCGCGGAACCGGCGAAGAACGCGCCGGCGTAGGCGATCTCCGGGCCCCGCAGTGCTCCGTCACGCATCCGGCCACGGGTGCCGACCGGGACCTGTGCTCTGACCTGCGCGGGGACGGCCCGGCGCAGCGCTGCGATGTCCCGCTCGATGTCCGCCAGGCTGACCTGCCCGCCGGTCCCGTCCGCCGCGTAGGTCTTCGTCTGGATCACGACGCGGTCCCCGGGCCCGAGCACCGGACGTCCCTCTCGGTTGAGCGCGACCCTCCGCCCATCGACGCGCTGCACCTGGGCGGTGACCATCGCCGCGTGCTGGTGGCCATGGCCGACGCGGACGCAGGTGAACGCAGGCTCCCTCGGGTCCAATGCGACCTCGCCGGCGCGCGCCGCCCACAGCCCCGGCGCCATCCATGCGTCGGAGCCGACGGACCGCTGGTTGAGGTGGTACATCCGCCACTCGGGCATCGCGCCACGGGCCAGGAGCCGGCCGTGCTCGCGCTCGAGCGTGTGGCCGTCCTGGAGCCACGAGGCTGGGTTGCACGCGCGCCAGACGGCGGGGTCATGGATGTCGGCGCCCTCCGGGGCTCCGTACCACCAGATGAGCACCCCGTTGGTCCGGTCCCGATAGATGCGGAGGGCCCCGCGGTCCTCGAGGATGCCCGGGCCGGTCTCCATGGTGTCGACCAGGTCCCACATAAAGCTGGCGTCCTCGCCGCCCGTGGTGATCCAGAGCGTGAACGGCTGCTCCCGGGCGCCGGTGCCGGTCGTGAGCGCGGTGTAGAGGTCGCCGTTCTTGTGGGCGTGCAGCTCGTCGATGATGTTCGCGCTGGGGTTGAGGCCGTGCTGGAGCGCGGCGTCGGCGGACAGTGCGCGCATGATCCCGCCGTTCCTGGGGCACTCGAGGAGGTGGGCGCGGACCGCGACGTGGCGCAGCAGGGCGGGGGACTGGAGGGCCATGCGGCGGGCCTGGCCGAGCACGATGCCCGCCTGGTTGCGGGCGGCGGCGGCGGCGTAGACCTCCGGCTCGGCCTCTCCATCGGCGACCAAGAAGTAGTGGCCGGCGGCCGAGGCCATGACCGACTTCCCGTTCTTGCGGGGCAGGCCGAGGCCGACCTCCTGGTAGATGCGCAGGCCGGTCGTGGGGTCGACCTCGAGCGCCTCCCACCAGAACTCGCGCTGCCAGTCCTCGAGGATGAATGGTCGGCCGGCCCAGCGTCCCTTCGTGTGGCGGATGTACCGCTCGCAGAAGGCGGCGAACCGGGGGCCGCCGGTGAGGGCATCGGGGACCACCGGTCAGTCATCCCCGCCACCGACGACCAGCAGGCGGGGCGGGGGTCCGATCTCCGCGTCGATGTCCAGGCCGGGCGACGACCCGACCGCGACCTGGAGGCCGGCACGGGCGGCCGGGGACAGCCCCAGCTCCCGGCTCAGGATGCGGATGGCCTCCCTCTGGTCGCGCATGGGCATCAGGACCGGGTTCTTGACCAGCTCCCCGTGGCGCCCGCGGACCACGAGGCCGCTCCGCATGACGGTCCCGATGGCGTCTTCGTACAGGACGACGGCGTCGCAGAAGATCCGCAGCACGTCAGCATCGGCGGCCATGATCAGGTTCGGAGGAGCGTCCCTGAGCACCCGCCGCCAGACCTCCTTGGCGCGGTCGCTCAGCCCCTTGGGCGGGCGCGGCGGCGCGTGCCTGGGCAACGGCTCCATCCGGTTCAGCCGCGACGGACGCGTCTCCCCCCGCGCCAGCTTGGAGGCCGCGGGCTCGGGCGCGGGGCCCCGCCTACCCACGGACGGCCTCCCGCCCCGTGAACGCCTCCCAGCGCGCGAGGATGATGTCGACGTACCTCGGCTCCACCTCGATGGCGAAGCAGCGACGTCCCTGCTGCTCAGCCGCGATGATGCTGGTCCCGCATCCTCCGAACGGGTCGAACACGTCGCCCGAGTGGTTGAGGATCGGGATGTCGTAGAGCACGACGGGCTTCTGCGCGGGGTGGTCGAGCCGTTCCTCCTTCGACCCGGCCATGATCATCTTCGGGCTCGGCGCCCGCCATACCGTGGACTGGTTGACCATGACCGGGGCGACCCACCCGACCCGATCAAGGACGCCGGCCAGCGCCTCCTGCTGTGACTTGGGGTGCACGCGCCAGTTCTTGGGGTTGGCAAGCAGCTGGTCAGGCGCCACTTCGTCGCTCCCGACGATGCGGCTGCGCCATGTGGGGGGGGGCGTCGCGGGACCGGTCATCGGACCAGAAACGGCGAAACCCGGCCGGACGCACAGGCTGCGGGAG
>CAYPZU010000095.1:0-6484 GCA_964415395.1 uncultured bacterium | reverse complement strand
CTTAAAAAGTTTAGCGCCGGGGTCCCCGACGATGCTTCATCGTTGGGGTGGGGTGTAGGCAAGTCTCGAATTCAGTGGCTGCCCGACGACGCCAGAAACCGATTCTTCATGTTTTTTGAGTATATACCGACAATCGAAAATTCAAAAAATGGATTTTAAACAGCTTGCTGTTTTTTCAGATGGCGCTGCCAGCATTTTTCTGTGACATAGCCGTGGATCTTCGAGCTGTCGACCGTGAGCCAGATCAGAGCGCCGATCGCGAACGCGACAGGAGCCAACGGAGGGAAGGCGATCGCGAGAGCAAACCCGATCAAACCGATGACGGCTACCAGGAAAAAGAGTTTGTATTTCACCCGCTCTTTGTAGTTCCCTTTTTCCACTTCCTGAACGATCGAGCGCGCCTCGTCAATCGATGCGGCGTCGCCTGCGGCAAGCCCTTCCTGCAGCGCTTCGAAGCGGGGCATTTGATGCCGGATTGCGGCGCACGCTTCGACGCCCACTCTTCTTTCGAACTGGTCCCACTTTTTCTGCTGCCTCTTCAGGATCTCTTTCTCGGGATCTGCGGCGCTCTGGCGGATCTCCATGATCTCCCAATCGCTGAGCGAAACCTGCGTTTGAACCCACGCAAGCGCCTCGCGCAGCCGCTCGGCCTCATTCGGTTCCCGCTCGGCGTTGAGGATCTCTTTCAGCTCCATCCGGAACTGGCGCGTCGCTTTCCAGCCGTAGGCGGCGTAAATAGCGAGGAGCCCGTTCATCGCAATCCCCGCTACCGTGATCGCCATTCCGCCAGCTGCGGCCAAAGCGGTTTTCCCAGCGAGCGTAGCAGAGCCGTTAATGACCATTCCCGCCCCGACTGTGGAATAGGCAAGACCGCTCGTCCCCATCAGGATCGCTTGCCGCACGCCTTCCGTATCGCCATGCTCGTAGGCCTGCTTTGCGACCTTGTATGACTTCCGGGCAATGAGTCCGCCCTGGACAAACGCCATCGCGCCGCCCGCAATCGTCATCCCCGCAACGCCATTAGCCATTTTTGCAGCTGCATCGGCCGGGACAAACGGAAGTTCCGCCGCGCCGGAAATCGAGTTTCTTGTGAAAGACCCGACGTCGATTGAGCAAGCGTTCCCTTCCTGGAACGGCGGAGAGGAAATCGGCCCTTCGAGGGTCCGGAGAACAGACGTGCGGAGGATCAAAGGCTGCAGTTCGGTAGCGCGCTCAGTCGGTCTAAAAACTCGCGCGCCAAGCCCTTTCCGCTTCGCATACGCTTCCGCTCTTTGGAGTTCTTTCTGAAGGGCGCCGAAAGGGGTCTTTTTGTCGAATAGCTGCCTAAAAGAAGCCGCCTTGCGCCATTTGCCTCCCCTGCCAAAGCGCATCAGGAGGCCGCGGCCTTCCCGAATGTCAAAATCAAATTTTACATTGTCGGATCTCTGCGCGTCGAGGAACCGGCGAACCGAGGGATCGTTCAGAACCCCGTTGAAGGCGTCTAGAAGCCTGTCTCTCTGTTTAGAAGACAGAGAATCTCCAGACAGGCGCATCCGCCTAAATAGGGACAGGGAATCAAGGCTTTTGAGGCTCCAGTCTCGCTGGATACTTTCAATACGGCTAGCCATAATTGCATTCAAATTAATTAAGAATACAATTATAACACGTTTTTAATTAATAAAATATAATAGAAATTATTTTAATCTATAGCCAGAGTCAGGCATTTGCAGGCCCCGCCCGCCTTGATATACTCGTCCACCTCGCAGACGCGGGGGGAAAACCCCTTCCGCTGAAGCAGATCGGCCAGCTTGGGACAGCCGCCTGGAACGACCGCCTGCTTCTTTAAAATGACCGAATTGCAGCCAAACCGCTTCGCCTCCGCCTCCTCGACCGCAAACAGTTCGATCTCGTTCTCCATCCGCTTCTGCGACTCCTTCGTAAAAGCCGGCGGATACCAGATCGCCTGCGTCTCGTTCAAGGGGCAAAAGCAGGTGTCGATATGGTAAAAATAGGGATCGGAGAGCTCGCAAAACCCGATCTGGGTCCCTTCGCAATACGACGCTTCCTCGTAGAACCGTTTTTCCGTCCGGAACCCGTAGCCGGCAAACAGCTTCTCCCCGGCGAGGAGCGCATCGCCCGCCCCTTCGAAAAAAGCGCTGCTCTGGTCGTAGCCCGGCCGGTTGATCACGTCGAACCCCTTTTGCTGGAACCACGCCTGGTAGTAGGCCACCTCGCCCTGCCGCTCGATCACTTTGAAATGGGAGAGGATCAGATGGTCGCGGAAATAAAGTCCCGCGTTCGCGGTGAACGTCAAATCGGGCAAACCTCTGGCCGGAGGAACCAGATCCACTTTCGCTCCGCAGGAGAGAATCGTTTGATACAGCCCCTCCCACTGCGCCGCCGCCCGTTTCCGGTCGGCTTTCGTCCGGATATTCATCCACGGGTTGATCTCGTACTCGATATCGAAAAACTCGGGACGGCACATCAAAATCCGCATATGAATCTATCCGCAAAGTAGAGGGTTTAGGGATTCGAGAAAATTTTTGCGACCCCGTTTCGGGGCGCTGGGACCAAAAAGTTTCCGAAGACCGACGTTATAATTTGCGGATAGGTTCATTAGTCCACTTTCTTTTTATTCTTTTCCAAAAGGATCGAAGTGATCCCCCCCGCGATGATCAGCGCCATCCCTACGAGCGTCCACCCATCCGGCACCTGATGCCAGATCGCCCAGTTCAAAAGACCGCTGAAAAGGATCAGCGAGTAATAGAGAATCCCTACGCCCACAACCGTAATCAGGCGCGTCGCAACTGTCAGCAGCGTCGTCGTAACCAGAAAGCACGCCCCGAGAAGCGCGAGCTGCAGCAAGCTCTCCCCGCTCAAAGCCGGCCTCAGAACCGCAAGGGGGATCGCCGTGATGATCGACGCGAAGAAAAAGTAGTAGAAAATGATCCGGAAAAGCGGCTCTTTCAGAGAGAGCTTCCGGACGCTCGTCCAGGAAAACGCCATAAAAACCCCCGACGCGAGCGCAATCAGAGCCCCCCAGCTCATTACCCCCTGGTCCGGCTTCAAAATCAGAGCCACGCCGGCCAGCCCCAGCGCCAGCGCGTACCAGATCTTCGGATTCCACTTGCACCCGATCCAGTAGTAGACGATAAACGGCACGAAAAGAGGCGCGGTGTTATTCAGCATCACCGCATCTACAAGAGGGATGTATTTGAGAGCGATCACCAACGTATAGATCAGCCCCAGGCCGAAGCACGCCCGCAGCGCATGCATCCCGACCGCGTCGGTTTTAAGCGTCGAAAGCCCTCTTTTGAAAGCGATCGGCAGCAGCGCGAGCCAGCCGATGAAAAATGTGAAAAAGACGATCTCGTGAAAGGAGACCCCCTCCTGCCCCAGCCATTTCGCTCCGGCGTTATAGAACGCGTAGATCAAAGATGACGCCAAAGCGGCAGCGGTTCCCCAGGCGACTTTCCGAGCATGCTCCATAGACCCTCCAATCTCCCCATATAAAAGACCCGCGAATTAGAGAATAGAGCAAAAACCGAGAGAGAAGCGCATTGCCCAGGCGAAGCCCCCGCTCACCCATTCAATATAACCAAAGTCTCAAAAATGCACCCATTTGACAGAATTGAGTACTTTTTAAAGAAGGAATCCTTCTTTTAAAAATACATCGTGATTGGCCGAGAGACATTCGAAGTAACTGCCTCTCTGGTTCCCAATTTTTTGCGCGTTCCGCGCCTCTGTGTTCTCGGTGATCTCGGTGGTTAAACTGAATGGGGGCTTCCCCCGTCCGCTTTGCCTATATGCTCCATAGACCTCTCTAATCCCCCGGCTGGGCTGAAGAAACTTGCTCAATTATACCCAAATAGGTATAATTGAGTTCAAGAATGCAGATGTTGGCATGGCGTGAAGAAAATCGTTTGGATCGGGTGCAGCAAAGCCGACCTAAAAGAGTTTCCTGAAAGAGTACAAAGATCCGTAGGCTTTGCCTTATGGGGCGCTCAAGTAGGCGAGACCCCTCCCTCATCCAAAGTCTTGAAGGGATTTGGAAACGCTAAGGTTCGAGAGATTATCGAAAATGACTCGAAGGGAACGTTCCGGGTCGTGTATACGGTGGAATTTGAAGAGTATATCGCCGTGCTGCATGCCTTCCAGAAGAAATCGAAGAGCGGCATCGCTACTCCTCGGCAGGAAATAGACCTGGTGAAAACGCGTTTAGCGGCAGCAAAAGAACTTCTTAAGGACATACGATGAAAAAGAAGAAAATCAAAGACATCGAATATGAAATGGGCTCCGGCAACGTATTTGCCGACTTAGGCCTTTCTAATCCGGAAGAAGCGCTTGCCAAAGCTCAACTGGCTTGGGAAATTGCCAAAATCATCAAAAAACGGAAATTAACTCAGAAGCGCGTTGCAGCCCTTCTCAAAATTGCGCAACCCAAAGTGTCTTTACTGCTCAGAGGGTATTTAAAGAGCTTCTCTATGGAAAGACTCTTCCGTTTTCTCAACGATCTCGGCCAAGACATCACGATCAAAATCACTCCCTCTTCCCATCATGGGCACGGATCTACCAGGATCGGCGACTCTCCAGGCACGGCCCGCATCGCCGCTCTGAGCAGGTAATCCTGATCATCGGCCCTTTTTGGGATAGGTCAGTTGCGTGAATTTTCTAAGGAGCCGATTATGTAACAGAGAAACCCACTTTCGACATTTGGGTTTTTCTATTTCACTCTCTGATAAGCAGCATTCATTGCGCGTTTCGCGCCTCTGTGTTCTCGGTGATCTCGGTGATTAAACAGAATGGGGGCGCGGGGGCTTCCCCCGCCCCCGCTTTGACTAGCGGATTAGAACTTAAAGACCGGCGGCGAGAGGTTCCATCTGCGGGCCGACTGCCTCAGGCTCTTTCTTCATCAGCTGGAGCGTGAAATTGTAGGCTGTCAGCATCAGGAAGATCACCGAAGCAACGCCGGATATGATGAACGGAATCGTCCCCAAAGAGAAGACGTCCGCGATAATCACAGCGACGAAGCTGATGATCGACGCGATCAGACCGATCGTATAGAGAGCCATCTTCCAGTTCGTCTCCTTCTTGACGGAGCGGATCAGCTCCTCTCCCTCGCGGATCGCCTCCTCCTTCGTCTCAGGATTCTGCAGCTTCGCAAGAAGCGGCTCCGCCTTCGTGAGGATCAGCTCCAGGCTCTTGTTGCTCGTCCGCCGCTTCAGGTATTTCACCTTCACTTCGGTCAAGTCAGCCATCCCCTTCTTTAGAAGCTCCGCTTTCTCCTCGGGAGATGCCTTCGGATGCTCCTCATCAATTTTCTGGATCAGGTCGAGCCTCTCTTCCGGTGTAATGACGAGCAGATCCCTTAAAAACTCAAGCGAGCCGCGCACCTGCTGCTCTTTGGTGAGCTGGGGATTTTCAAAGTATTCATTCAGCCGTTTCTTGAATGTGCAGCACCGGTAGATCCCGAGAGAGGAAAGCCCCATTCCAACCACCGAACCGACCCCGAAGCAGACGTCGCCGATCAGCGAAAGCGTCCCCGCCGCAAGGGCGGCAGCCCCTGTCGTCGAAGCGGTTTTCCCGGCGAGGAAGAATCCCGAGCCGAACATCCCGAGCGTACCCGTAGAAAGGCGCCCGGCAGCGCGGTTTTTCCCCTCTTTGTCGCCGATCTCGACCGCTCTCTTATAATCCTGATAGCCCCCCTTCACCTCGCGCACGGCAAAGCCCGCCCAGATCGCGCCGGCCGGGAAGGCCAGGTTGTGGGCCAGAGCATGATCCGGCCCGAATTCAGGGACGGAGCGGATCACGTCGCGGGTCAAAGAAAGGGTGTTTTCGCTGATCGTGGTGAGGACAAGAGCCCGCTCTTTTGCCCCCGGGATCGCAGCCTGGCGCATCGCGTCGACAGCCGTCCGGGTGACCCGCTCTCTCTGAGCGGCAAAGCGCGGGCTGATGGGCTTGCGGGGCAGCATCCCCGTATGCTGGTAGAACTGGACCGTTCTCCGTCCATTCTTCAAAAGGCGGCGGTTTCCTTTGTCCCCCAGATCGAAGAATTGGGGCTTTGCCCCTCCGGCTTCGACGCAGGTCCCCCTGCTTCCAATCGTAAAGTCAAAGCGGCTTTTCGGGCCGGCCCCTTCAAAATATCTCTGTACGCTCCGATTCCCCAATAAATGAGTGGACAGGGACGACTCGACCCGCTTGCGGTGGCAGCCAAACATCTGGCTGGCATCGATCCGGTCTGCGCCGACTCCAAAGGTGTGAATAGAAATGGTCGTACCCATAATCACCCATAATTATACAAAAATAGGAAATTAACGGATATAAACTAAAGAATTTTAGTTAGATGCGAAAATATTTATTACAGATTTTTCAAAGCGTCAACTAACGCCTCGGCGCCCACAAAAAGGCCGAGTTCCTGAACAACCGTATAGGCAGCATGGTGTCTTGCGTAATTCTCCCGGTCGAGGAGCGGCCGCTGGTATCTCGTAACGCCGCTGAGAACGGG
>CAYPZU010000094.1:0-6639 GCA_964415395.1 uncultured bacterium | reverse complement strand
GATGGACTTCGTTATAGAATGCGTCGGCTTCCGCTTTTCTTTGCTGGATGATTTTCTCGACCTCTCCCAGCGGATTGTCCATCGTCTTATCGGTCAGGCGGAAATAGAGGACGGCGCTCTTCCCGGGCTCGATAGCGGGAAAGGTATAGTGGAGAGCCGCTTTCGTGCCATACGGCTCCGGGTTGACTGCTCCCTTCTCTTTTCCGATCAAATGTCTATGAAACGCATCTTTTACATACGGCGTGTCGTTCGGGACATCCCAAAGAGCCTTCTTATTGCTGTCGTTGTTGGTGAAGAGGGGAGTCCCTCCCTTTGCCGCATAGAGCGTGCGTCTGCCCAGGTGATAATCGAAGAGCAGATATTTGGGCGTGTTGAGGTTCCTGTCGTCCGCGACCAGCCCGAATTCATTTCCGTTCAACGTTGTGATCACCGGTTCGGCGCCTCTTGCGATTCCCCACGACCACTCGTTGCGGAACCACAAATGGGGGAGGATGTGGAGCGGGGCGGCTTCCGGGCCCCTATTCAGAGCTTCGATCTTGATGCAAATGTCCTCTGGACCCGCCTTAGCGTATTCAATGAAGATGTCGAAGTATCGATTCTCGTCGAAAATTCCAGTATCGATCAGCTCGAATTCCCGATCCCTGGCAGACCGATTCCGGTTTTCTTCAATCAGCTGCTCGTACGGGAAAGCTTTTTGGGGATATTTATAGAGGTATTTCAGGTAGCTGTGGGTCGGAGTGCCGTCGAGATAGTAGTAGATCTCCTTCACGTCCTCGCCGTGATTGCCCTCCCAGGCATTCAGCCCGAAAAGCCTCTCTTTAAGGATCGGATCGGCCCCGTTCCAGAAAGCCGGAGCGAACAGGAGGACCTGAAAGCGATCGGAGATCCCTGCGATTCCGTCTTCGGATCTGCGGTAAGTCCGCATCCGGGCGTGTTCGTGGGGAAAATAATTCCACGCATCGCCATTCTCGCTGTAATCTTCCCGCACCGTGCCCCACGCCCGCTCGGCTACATAGGGTCCCCACTTTTCCCAAATGGGAACAGGCCCCTTCAATTCCGGAGTCACATGGTGTTTCAGCCGCTCTTTCTCTGCGCTCATTTTCCTGCCGCGTAGCTCGCCGCGCCGAGAAGCGCTGCATTATCATTGAGTACCACCCAGATGGGGATTGTTTCAAGGAGGGGTTTGAAACGCCCCTTGTCGGCAAAGGCCGCGGAAAAGCCGCGCTTCATCTTTTCTAAAATGTGGGGAGCGATGCCCCCGCCGATATAGACGCCGCCCAGAGCGAGGAATTTGAGGGCGAGGTTTCCCGCCTCGGCGCCGTAGAGGGAAATGAACCAGTCGAGCGCATGGATGCACCCCAGGTCTTTATTTAGCCGGCCCCATTCCGAAACGACGGCCGCCGGATCGCCTTTCTTCATTTCCGCTTCGACCTCCGAGGAGGTTTTTTCACGGCCCGTTTCGATCAAAAACCGATAGATCTCATAAAGTCCCGGCCCTGATACAACCCGCTCATAGGAAACATGGGGATATTTTTTCTTCAAATAGACGAACAGTTCGATTTCCAGGGCGTTTCTCGGCGCGAAATCACAGTGCCCCCCCTCGCAGGCGAAAGGATGGTGCTTCTCCCCGTCCCAGTAGAGTCCCGCCTCGCCGAGTCCGGTTCCCGCCGAAATGAGCGCCTGATTCCCTTTCTGCTTCTTCCCTTCATGGAGAAGGGCCAGCTCTTCGGGCTTCAGCACTTTGATTCCGTAGGCGTTCGCCTCGAGATCGTTGAGCAAATGAACCGATGGAATCTGGAGCGACCGGCTCATTTGAGCTGCATCGACCACCCAAGGCAGATTGGTCGCCTTGCAAACTCCTTCCCTGACAGGCCCTGCGACGCCGAAGCAAGCTCTGGATACCTTCTTCCCGCCGAGAAATTCCCGGACGATCTCTTCGAGCCCCTGATAACTGCGGCTCGGGTACTTCTTCTCCGTCCCTGCTATTTTGCCCTGTTCGAACAAAGCCAGACGGGTGTTCGTTCCTCCAATATCGCCAGCTAGGATCATCTTGCCCTCTTTTGGCTCATTCAAGCAAAAGAGCGCATTTATTTCTTCTGTTGTTGAATGGTCAAAAAGAAAAGGGCCGCATTTTTAGTGCGGCCCTTTTTAAAACAGAATATAGCAATATTTCTTGATTAGAAATCAAACTGAGCTTTCAGCGTCAATCCTTGCAAATTGAGGTTGCCAACAGCACCTGTCGAGCTTGCGTCAGCCAGAAGATCTACCAAATCTCTCATCATGTTCTGGCCCCAGAAAATCTGAAAGTCATATGTCAGGAGAAGATCAAAATGGTAGTTGCGGCAATCAAAGTAATCACCCCAGCCGATACCCAAATTAAAATCGTTGCCAAAACTCATAGTATTGTAATTTTTGATTCGGCCAGCTCTGACAACGGGAGTAGTTGATACGGTTGGGTCAGATGAATGGGAGACTTTTGTAAAGCGAGTAAAGAGAATGTCTCCTGCAGCATCGCCTTCAAAGCGGAATCCCCAGCCAAGATGCCATTTACCTTGGAACCCTGCTCGCGGACCAACCGACCAGTTGTAGGACTTACTATGAAATACTGCAAAATCAGTCGCATTCCCTGTATCAGAGTATGGAGTTCCAGCAATTCTTAATTTTTGCCGAATCCATTGAGCTCTTATACCGCCTAAAGGAGCAATAATGAGGTGAGTTCCCTGATAATAGGGTCTCGTTAAAGCCACGTCGAGAAGATCCATATTGACATGCCAAGTGGAAGAAGCATTGGTCATCCCGGTATTTGCTGTCGCATTAGGCCAATTATTGACCCGCCAATTCATATCGTCTGTTGCGCCGACTGACGGTGTTGGAGGCGTGCCCCACGAATGCGCAACTCGCGAGCGAAACCATGTGTATTCAGCAAGTCCGCTCCAATGGTCATGTCCGAAATCCATTCCAAGGCCTACTTTAAACCCTGGTTTAAATTCGGTTTCCTGATAAAGCACATAACCATCTAGGATTGGATTTGTGCCTGATCTGGAAACAGCAAGATCTAAGCAGTCTTCGGTGGCCATCCAATAGGTGAAACTCGCATCAACCCAGAAATTCCATGGGCATGGACTCAGCTCAAAATCGGCTGGTTCATTGTATGCTGAAGCGATGCAGCACTTTGTGTCTGGATATCCTCTTTCCAAGCATACAGGCGGGCACGGCTTGCATGGTTTTGGAGGGCATGGTTTTGGGCAGTCTTTAGGAGGGCATGTTTGTGCATACAAACTGTTTGCTGCAAATGCAAACTGCAGACAGAGTGCAGCGGCGCTTACCGCAATCATTTTCGCTAAACGTTTCATCTTTATTTCCATTGGTAAAGGACGGTTATGCTTAAATCCACTTTGACTACGCACAATATTTTTTTCCACAAAATTTTCTATTACAAGATTGGGATTAGAACCTGCTCATTTTTCTGCCTTGACGAGAAGAATGAGAGATTTCATGCTTGGATTGAATCGAACATTCCGGAGGAATTCTATGAATATGCAACCAGAGGCAGGGAAGAAAAAAGCCCTCGAACTCGCGATCTCCCACATCCAAAAGCAATTCGGCGAAGGCGCGATCATGGCGCTGGGGAAACACTCGGCCGCAAACGGCCTGAGCGTCATTAAAACCGGAGCGATCTCCCTCGACATCGCCCTCGGCATCGGCGGCGTGCCCCGCGGCCGTATCGTCGAGATCTACGGACCCGAGTCTTCCGGTAAATCGACGCTCGCCCTCCACATCGTCGCCAACGCGCAGAAAACAGGGGGACTTGCCGCCTACATCGACGCCGAGCATGCCCTCGATCCAGGCTACGCTGCCAAAATCGGCGTCAACATCGACGACCTGATGATCTCCCAGCCCGATAACGGCGAAGAAGCGCTTAACATCGCCGAGATGCTCGCCCGCTCCAACGCGGTCGACGTCATCGTCATCGACTCGGTGGCGGCCCTGGTTCCGAAATCGGAACTCGAAGGGGAGATCGGCGACCAGTTCATGGGTCTTCAGGCGCGCATGATGTCCCAGGCGCTCCGGAAACTCACCGCGACGCTGGCGAGAAGCAACACCTGCGCGATCTTCATCAACCAGATCCGCGAGAAAATCGGCGTCATGTTCGGCAATCCCGAAACGACCACGGGCGGCAGAGCGCTAAAGTTCTACTCCTCGATCCGAATGGATATCCGCCGCCTGGCCGGCATCAAAAATGCCGACAACACAGCCGACGTCGGCTCGCGCGTCAAAGTGAAAGTCGTGAAAAACAAGTGCGCCCCGCCCTTCCAGGCAGCCGAATTCGACATTCTCTTCAACGAAGGGATCTCCCACGTCGGATCTCTCATCGACGCAGGCGTCGAGAGCGGAATCATCGATAAAAAGGGAACGTGGTTCAGCTATCAGAACCACCGGCTCGGACAAGGCAGGGAAGCCGCTCGCGACGAGCTGAAAAGCAATACGAAAATCGCCGACGAAATCGAAAAGGCGATCCATGCCAAACTTGCAGCAGCCGCGAAAAAACCGGCCCGCGAAGAAGCAACCGTCTAAACTGAAGCGGGAACCAGCCCCTTCAGCCACTCAACCGCCCCCTGAAAAGGGGGCGTCCAAAGCCCAAGACCCTGCAAACTCTTTGCAAAAGCCTTTAGCTCCTCCTCGAAATAGGCCCGCGCCTTCTCAATCCCGCAAACCGCCGCGATATTGATCGCGCTCTCCTGCGATGCGTCCTGCAGAAAATCCTGCAGATCGTCGCCGATCTGGAACGCCATTCCCAAATGATAGGCGCACCGGCGCACCCGTTCCAATTCATCCGGGCTTCCGCCGCCGAAAAGCCAGCCGAAAACAAACGAAATCTCGAAAAGAGTCACCGTCTTCTGAAAGATGATCTTCCGGATCGTCTCGAGACTTGAGTCAGGAGGATACAGGTCGAGGAACTGCCCGTTCGTCGCCCCCTGGATCCCGGCGCACCGGGTCGCAGATTCAAGGCAAAGAACAGAAATTCTGTCAGCCTCTTTTGCAAAGCGGGGATCGCCTTTCAACTTCTTCCCGTTTTCGTAAATGCCGCCGTACCCCGCGGCGATCAGCGTATAGCTCGCTAAAATCGCAACGCTCTCTCCGAACGCTTTATGCAGCGAAGGGCGGTTCCTCCGGAGATCGTCGTCATCCATGCAGGGAAGATCGTCGGCGATCAGGGACGCGGTATGGAAAAATTCAACGCTCAGCGCCGCCGGCATCGCATCCAGCCCCGATCCAAGCGCATCAGCAATCATCAAGACAAAGAGCGGGCGCAGCCGCTTGCCGCCGTTCGTCAGCGCGTATTCGCAGGCGTCGCGGAGCCCATTCTTCTCTCCCATCTTCTCAACGAAGCGGGCGAGCTCTTCTTCAATTTTTTTCCGGGCGGTATCCAAATCCATCAGCGCGTCTCTAACATTCTCTCTAAAAGAGCGTGCCCTTTCACCACGCCCGCCTTCTTCACGATCCCCGCCTCAGGGATCACACCGGACGCATGGACGAGGGGATAGCAAAGAGCGTTTTTGCCCATTATCGTTCCCGGATTCAAAACCGCGTTGCAGCCGATCTGGGCGCCGTCGCCGATCACAGCTCCGAATTTGCGGAGTCCCGTCCGATGCTTCACCCCTTCGAACAGGATCGAGATCTCTTTCCGGTCGAGCCGCAAATTCGCGCACTTCACGCCTGCGCCTAAATTCACCCTGTTCCCCAAAATTGAATCGCCCGCATAAACAAAATGGGTCGCATGCGCGCCGTCCAGCAAAACGGAATGTTTGATTTCGGCCGCATGGCCCACCACGCATCCTTTTCCGAGAATCACTCCGCCCCGCAAATAGGCGCCATGACGGATCTCGGAGTTCTCTCCGATGATACAGGGACCCTGAATGTATACGCCAGGCTCGAAAATCACTCCCGGCCCGATTTTGATCTGCTCCCGATTCTCTAAATAGACTCCTTCAGGAATCTTCGATTCGATCTTTCCCAGGCTGCACCTTTCCAAATAGGGGAGAATCGCATCGATCGCAGACCAGACAGGGAGATTTTCACTCCACAATTCTTTATGGGCGAAATGCTCCAGAGAAAAAAAACGTTCAGGGGAAAAGGGATCCATGGGTTTGAGTATACAAGCCGCCCCCCTTCTAGGGGATAAAATTTTTGCCCTCAAATAATTTCTGACAGCCGCCTTTTCCCCAAAGGCCTAAAGAATATCTATTTTTATCTAGAAGAGTCTCTTCTTCTTTAGATTCTGTGGAAATGTTGATAAGCTAGAGGAGAAGCATGGAGGAGATTTTCTGTTCAAAACCTGTCGATAGTCCGTTCAAAACCCCCGGGTTATCAACAAAGGCGATTCTTTAAACAAGTTGCGAACAGGTTATCGACGAGTTATGAAAGAGTTTTCCACAAATCCCTGCCCCCACTTTCCGGCCTGTTCGGGATGCACCCTTGGCCAGGACCTCCTCAATCCCCCCATTTGGCGGGAGGTCCTCTCCTTTTTCGAGGGCCGCCTCGAGCCGCGCCTGATCACGGATGGTTTCCTCTCCACTCGCTATAAAGCCAAGCTCGCCGTCCGCCGCGCCAAGGCTGATGTCGCGATCGCCGAGCGGA
>CAYPZU010000093.1:1782-6764 GCA_964415395.1 uncultured bacterium | reverse complement strand
GCCTATCCTGTCTCTTGTTATACGACCAATGCTGGTGGGTTATGCAACGGTCTCATCGTTGTATCATTCCTATCATTGAGCCTGCTGTTGAGTTCTCAGTCCTTAAGAAACCACCAATCAGCGCTAGAAGCCATCGGCGGGGAGGAAGGGGCGGTGTTTGGGGTCTTCTTTGACGGAGTAAGTCGGGGGGCGGTACAGTTTTTCCGGGTTGTTCATGTCTTTGAAGGAATGGGATGCGGCGAGGTCGTCGCGGATGAAAAAGAGGTAATGGCCCGACTGCTCGGCGTAGACAAGAGAATAGCCTTTCGATCGGCCCAGATGGAAGAGGGCGAGGAGGCTCGCGCCGAAATAGGAGGAGTCGTCGCCGCAGTAGTAGGGGCGGTATTCGGCTGCCAGCGATTCGGAGGGGGGGAGGACCGCGTTGTAGCGGATCATCACAACATCGGGCCGGTAAATCGGGTTGATCGCCTTCCAAATGTGGAACGCGTTGTACTTAAGCCGGATCGAGAGCAGATTGATCGAGTAGAGGACGCCGTCGAGACGGAAGTAGGAATTGACGTTTTCCGCTGTGATGAAATCGCGGCTTTCGTAGAGCCTGTCGAACTGGAAGGACTTCCATCCCTGTTTTTTGAGCAGATACGTTGTGCTCCCGAAGAAATCATACCCGGAGCCGATCTCGACGAAAGTTTTTTCCTGGGGGCGCAGGAAATGGAAAATCTGGGCCAGCACGCCGTCTTCCCCGTGAGGGCTGTAGAACGATTTTTCAGAAAGGGAAAGATCGATTTGAGCAAAGAGGGGAAGAGCGATCAGGAGGAGAATTCTCATGGGAGCCTCTTTCGGAATAGAAGGCAGTTGCCTCCGTCGATGGCACGGATCAGGTCGCACGATTCGAGCAAAAGATCCTGCGCTGTCTGTCTGCTTGTCCAGAGAGCGTCGTTGAGCCAGATATAGCCTCCAGGGACGACTTTGGGCAGGTAAAGCCGGATGTCTTCCAGAACGCCTTGCTCGCTCAAATTTCCATCGAGAGAAAGAATGTCGATCCTGCGCACCTTCGAGGCTGCTTCTTTTGAAGTCATTTTGAGTATGGCGACCGTATTCTGCAATCCCCGCTCGACCAGCATCTGGCGGAAGGAGCGCTCGATTTCGCGCAGGTTGAGCCGCCCCCACCAATCCCAGTCTTGTTTGTTTCCTATCGGATCGAGAAAGCGGAGGCATTCGATTTTATCCCAGGGATCGATCGCGATCGCAATTCCTTCTCCGAGCGCATGGAGCGCGGAGGCGACGGGAAAAAGAGTGGATCCTCCGAAAACGCCGATTTCGACGCAGATATGAGGTTTTGTTTCCAGCACCAGGTCGATGAAGCTCTCCGATTTTTCCTGCGTGCACCAGCCGGGGATGGTTTTGAGTCCGAGCGCCACCTGTTCTTTGAGAAGAGCCGGATCAGGCTCGCCTGCAGCATAAAGGACCAGAGATGCGAAGAGAGCGGATAGTTTCATGGCTTGAACCAGATTCCCCATTCGAATGGATCGATGAATTCGGCGATCGGCATGCAATGGGAGTTCAGCCAATTCGCCGAGCGGCTCAGCATCGACCCCTCGAATACGATCCATCCCCCCTTTTTCACGAGAGGAGCCCATGTTTCGAGATCGGCATGGGAGACCGAATCGGTTTCTCTTATATGAAGAATATCGATCTGATTGATTGGAGCAGCTTCGCCTTCTTTCATTTTGACAAATTCAATCTGCTCCTGAAGGTTATATTTCCCCGCGACTTTTTTTAACGCCAGGAAGTCTTCATTTTCATTGGATCTCAAGGAAGAATCTCGAGGATCGATAGAATAGATTTTCCCCTTTAAATTATGCCGGAGCACGATGGCGAAAGCGAGAAGCGCTTGGCCGCCCCCTGATCCAAGCTGGACGATCGCAGCGGGCCTTTCGCTAAGGGCCAGATCCATGAATACTTCAACTTGCGTCTCAGAAATCCAACCCGGAAGATCTCCCAAAATAACAAAGACATCGTAGGTTTTGATCGGTTTTGCGAATTCCCAGAGTCGGTTGTCTAGACCGTCAGCGGCTCTATAATAGGCTGGGGGATCGCAATTCACAAATCCTCCCGTTTCTGAGGAAAAGCAACGAAATCGTTCGTGGAAAAAACGGATGTAATTTCGTATCCCATTGACCGGACGAATTCGAGCGTCTCGCAAATCCGTTTTTGGATCTCGGGAGAGCTGTTTTGATGATCGTAGGGTCCCATCACCTCAAAAATAATTACAGGACGGTTTCGCCGGATCGTCTCCTGCGCCCCTTCAAAGACGGAAAGCTCCGAGCATTCGACGTCGATTTTGATCAGAGATACGTTTTGCAAGTTCAAACTGTCTAGAGTGATCATCTCGGCGCTGTCGCCGCCCTTTCCGATTCCGGTGCCTCCTTCATTTGTGGGCTTGACTGGAGTCAATTCAATCGATTTGCAATCGTTTCCAATCGCTTTCCGGATCGACAGAACATTCGAGCAATCGTTGATTCTCAAATTCTGCTGTTGCTCCAGATAGATTTTCTTTTGCGGCTCAAAGGCGACGACCGCTCCCGAGCCGCCCACCTTTCTCGACATGAGGATCGTGTGGATTCCGATGTGGGCTCCAATATCAACAGCGACGCTTCCGTATTTTGCGTACTTCTCTATCAGCTTGCCGATGACCGCTTCGAAAGGAGCCCCTTTTTTGAGATGGGATTTGATGCTATCGGGAACATCGTCGATATAAAAACTGGCCCGAAGATCGAAATCGACTTTGTAGAGCTTATATTTCTCTGGATCGAATTTCTCTGTGCGGGTCTTCCCTAAAACGAGATCGTCGCTGACAAAGATCGCAGCTCCTTCCAGCCCTTCCCGATACCAGTGGGAAAGAAGGATGAATCCCTGTTTTTCCAAAAAAGAATGGAGTTCGAAAAAAGATGAGATTCTTTCCCGGAATGGGAAAAAATGGGTTTTCACGTAGATCGCGCGGACTGTTCGCAGCGAAGCCAGGCTCCCTTTGAGGATTTGCAGCTCAGCGCCTCCTGCATCCAGTCGGAGAAAATCAATCCGGCTGACGCCGGCTTCTAATTTCCAGTCGTCGAGACGGACGCATTCAGTCTGTAGGACAGGGCCCTGGTAATGGATCTCCATCGCAGGCGTGGGCTTTAAAAGGGAGCTTGCGTATTCGAACGAAGGATCGTTTCCGTAGGTTCCTTGGCAAAGATAGAAATCGTTCTTGCCGCCTCTTTCAAAGAGGGCAAACCGATGAATTTGCACATGTGTGAAAAAAGAGAGGCGCTCTTGGGCCAGTTGAAAAGCGCGCGGATTCGGTTCGAAAGCATGGATTTGGGCGCGCGGCCAAAGGAGCGCCATGTCGATGGTGTCGTCTCCCAAAAATGCTCCCGCTTCTACAATGACCGGATCCGGCGGCAGCAAGAGAGAGACGAGTTCAAAGGGCTTGAATTTCCAGTCCGCAAATTTTCCCTCGAAGCGCCATGGATATTCATCCGCCTGAAGGAAAGCCGCAGCAAGAAAAAGGAGGGGAATTTTCAACATAGGCGAGCAGTTTTGCCTAAGACTAACTTTCCATCAAGAAAAATTGGGATCTTTGATAGGTTTGAGAAATGAAGAACAGCTTGCTGCGCATTCTTTTCTGGGTTTGCCGACGGATTTTTGCCTTGCGCTATTCCGTAGAGATCACTGGATGGGAAAAACTGAAGGAGAAAAACGGGCTTCTTTTTCTTCCGAACCATACGGCCCTTCTCGATCCGCTCATGCTCGCCATCTACCTCTGGCCGCGTTTTAAAATCCGCCCGCTGGTTCTCGATCTCTTTACAAGGCTGCCCTTTGCGGGGTTTTGGATCCGGCAGGTGCGGCCGATCCCGATCCCTGATTTCGAAACGTCGATCAACCAGTTCAAAATCGTCCAGGCCGGCCGTTCTTTGCAAAAGGCGGCGCAGGCTCTCAATGAAGGAGACAACCTGCTGATCTATCCTGCGGGGAAGCTGAAAAATCAGCCCGAAGAGCGGATCGGGGGGAATTCAGCAGCCCATGAGATCCTTGAAAAAGCGCCTGAGTGCCAACCTGTTCTCGTCCGGATCGCCGGTTTTTGGGGCAGCAGTTTTTCCAAAGCGATTACCGGCAAAACCCCGGGGATGGGAGCCGCCTATTTCCACGGCTTTAAAACGCTTCTGAAAAACCTTTTCTTTTTTACTCCGCGGAGAAAAATCACGGTTCATTTCGAGCCGGCTCCTGCCGATTTTCCAAGACAGGGGAGCCGCCGCGAGGTGAACGCTTATCTTGAGCAGTGGTACAACCGGTATGAAAGCGGCGCTGGGAATATTCAAGCCGAGGAGCCTCTGTCTCAAGTTTCTTATGCGTTTTGGAAGCCCGAATATACCTCCGTTTACCGTGCGGAACAAACCGCATCGGCGAAAAATACCGCTCCAGTTTCTCCGGAAGCCGAGAAGAAAATCCATGCCGAAATCCGGAAAATTCTTAAAGATCCGGAGAGAAAAATCTCTTCTGGGATGAACTTGACCCTCGATCTCGGGATGGATTCGCTTAATCTGGCTGAGCTGATCGTCTATCTATCCCGCAACTATGAGACGCCCGAGATCCACCCGGCGGATCTTGACACTGTTGCAAGCGTCCTTGGATTCGCATCCGGAGAAAAGAAAAAAGCCTCTTTGGGCGAAACGCTTCTGATTCAGGGCAAGAAGGAAGAAGGGCGTCTTCCTCCGGTTCTCCAACTTGGGAACAACATTCCGGAAACGATTCTTCTGGCCTGCAAGCGGATGGGGCGTTTTACAGCGGTGGCGGATGCTGTTTCGGGGGAGTTCGACTATCGGAAGCTCCTGCGCGCGGCGCTTGTCCTCTCGCACGTATTCCGCAAATTTCCGGAAAAGAATGTGGGCGTCATGCTCCCTTCTTCCGTCGGCGGCCTGATTGCCGTTTTAGCGTTGCAGTTC
>CAYPZU010000093.1:0-1772 GCA_964415395.1 uncultured bacterium | reverse complement strand
TCTGGGGCCTCGCTACCTCGAGCAGATGATGCAGATCAGCGGCGCAAAGAGGGTCGTCAGCTCCTGGAAGTTTTTCGAGCGGCTATCCTATGTCGAATTCGGCCCCCTGGTCGACCGGATCGAATTCCTCGAAGACCTCAAGCAGTCCCTGCCCCTTCGGGATAAACTTTCCGGGGCTCTTCTCGCCCTATGCCCTGCGCCCTTGATCAAAAAAGCATGCGCCCTTTCCTCCATCAGCGAGAACGATCCTGCCGTCATCCTCTTCACGAGCGGTTCGGAGGCGGCTCCAAAAGGAGTTCCTCTCACCCATTTCAACATCCTTTCGGATATGAGATGCGTCTTTCCCGGGTATGGAGCTACTTTTACCCAAGAAGACGTTTCCCTTGCCATTTTACCCCTTTTCCATTCGTTTGGTTTTTCCGGCTCCCTATTTTTCCTCTCGCTCGGAGTAAAAACAGTTTTTTCTCCCGATCCGACCGATCATTCCGCTGTTGCGCAGGCAGTGAAACGGTGGAAGGCGACCTCTCTTTTTACCGTTCCCCTTTTTCTGAAGAGACTGTTGCAAACGGCTAAGCCCGATCAAATTGGTTCGCTCAGGGAACTTTGCGTCGGCGGCGATAAAACTCCATCGGATCTCTATGACGCGGTCCGGCAGCTCAATCCCAAAGCGATCCTCAGGGAAGGATATGGCATCACCGAATGTTCTCCCGTCGTCGCTATCCAGCGCGATACGCTTCCCCCAGAAGGCTCCGGGCAGCTCGTCGATGGAGTCGAAGCGGCCGTCATCCATCCTGAAACTCTCGAGCGGCTCCCTGAAGGGGAGGAAGGGGAGCTTTGCATTTCGGGTCCGATTGTTTTTAACGGCTATCTCGGACATCTCCCCGCTCCATTTCTCGAGATGGGAGGGAAAAGATGGTATCGGACCGGCGATATCGGCAAAGTGACTTCAAACCGTTCCATCTGCGTCACAGGCAGGCTCAAGCGCTTTGCCAAGATCGGCGGTGAAATGATCAGCCTCGGAGCTATCGAGGATTGCCTGACCGCTGAACTGAAGAAAGCGGGCAGGATCTCTCAGGATATCCCTTCAGTCGCTGTCTGTTCTGTTGATTCCCCCTCCGGGCCCCGGCTGATCGTAATCTCAACGCATCCACTTGAAAAAGAGCAGGCGAACGATCTGCTCCGCGGAGCGGGATTCAGCCGCCTCATCAAGATCGACGAAGTGCGCAAGATCGACGAGATGCCTCTTTTGGGCAGCGGCAAGACCAACTACCGCTCCCTTCAAGCCCTCCTCGCCTAAAGTCCTAGCAAGATAAGAAATCCGTTGGTTCCCCGATCGTTGAGACCGTTGCATAACCCTCCAGCACCTGCCGTATAAGAAGGGACAGGATAGGCAAGATCGCAATCCCACCCCAGAAAAGATGCTTTTCAGGGGCCCCGGGCGGCATGATGGGCAAGATAAATTGAGTGAAATAAAGTAGACGACTCTTGGCTGAGAAAAGATGGAAAATTGGGATATTTGTTCCCGATATATTGCGGGAAAGCAAGTAGTTGTAGAGCTGAAAAGCTCCAAATGCCTAACGGGAGAATGCCAAGCCCAGCCATTGAATTATCTGGCGGTAACGAATTTATCGGTTGACCTCATGGTAAATTTTTGGAAGAGGAAAACAATTTACTCAAGTTCCTTGTGTTGTGCGAGAAAAACAGGATAAATGATCTATCTTGCTCATCATGCCGCCCGGGGCCCCTGAAAAGCATCTTTTCTGGGGTGGGAT
>CAYPZU010000092.1:0-6880 GCA_964415395.1 uncultured bacterium | reverse complement strand
GGTTTTTCATTGCGATTATGATCCCCAATTTTATTTCGGCTCTGCTTGAAGGCGGATCTTTTGCATTTATTCTTCTAGCCTTTTCTCAATTTACTGGGGGAGATGATGTGTTCTCGTCTTTGAAAGTTCCTCTGGTTGAACGGTGGATTAAAGACATCAGTTTTTCGACGCAATTCCAAGCTTTTATTTCCTGGATTCTTGTGGCGGTTGTCTTGCAAGTGATTCGCAGCTTGCTGTCTTTTTTTACGGCCTATGTTACTTCGAACCTTTCGCTTAAATTGCAGGCGGCTGCTCAGACAAGGGTTTACACTCAAATTCTTCGCCTCACTTTTCCCTGTGTAAGCCGCTATCGGCTTGGCGATCTGGCGGAATACGCAAAAACGCCATCAACGTTTATTCCGCCCTTAATGGATGCTCTCAACCGGGCGATCAACTCAATTCTAATGGCCGTAGCAGCGCTATATCTGATGGTCGGAATCTCGCCTTCCTTGACCTTGATTACCCTCTGTCTTTTCGCTGGATTTGGATTCTCTCAGAAACGGCTGATCGGAAAAATCATCCGGAATTCGACGCGGCTTTCCGAGCACATGGCCGATCTGGGAAAACTCACAATCCAAACTTTAGAAAGCCTTCGATTGATCCATACCTATCACAGGCACAATAAAGTTCTTAGGGATGTCTCTATCGTGCTTGACGATATATCCCTGACATCGAAGAAGCTCCATTTTTGGAATAGCTCGATTCCCTCGATCAATGAATCGATCGGAATTCTGTCGATTGGATCTATACTGATCGCAAGCCTATTCATCTTCGATTCTCATCATGTTCATGGAATTTCCTACCTATTCACTTTTCTGGTGCTCGCTTACCGAGGGTCTACAAAAATTCAAATCTCTATTGGGGCATTGGCCACTATGGCTGTGTATGTAGGACCTATTCTGCGCTTGAAAGAAATCCTGAAGGACGAAGACAAAGAATATCAGAATATGTCGGGCCGGCCTTTTCAAAAGCTCAGCGATGCAATTGAATTTAAGTCAGTTACTCTACGCTATTCAAATTCATCGGCTTCTGCTGTATCGGATCTTTCCTTTAAGATTCCTCGCGGCTCAGTGACCGCGATTGTCGGTCCTTCGGGAGGGGGGAAATCGTCTATCCTCGATATGTTGATTCGTCTATACGAGCCAACGGAAGGAAAAATTCTGATTGATGGTGAACCACTGACAGAATTCGAAATCTCCGGATGGAGGCACGCTCTTGGGGTGGTAAGCCAGGAGTCGAGCATTTTCAACGACACAGTTGAAGAGAATATTCGGTTCGGAATGGATCATGTTTCGCAAAAAGATGTGGTCGAGGCTGCAAAACTTGCCGGAGCTCATGAGTTTATACTAAGGCTTGGCGAGGGATATCAGACGAAACTGGGAGAAAGAGGATATAAGCTCTCTGGAGGCGAGCTGCAGAGGCTTTCCCTCGCCAGAGCGCTGCTAAAAAACCCTCAAATCTTGATCTTAGACGAAGCGACTAGCAACCTGGATAGTATGACGGAACACATCGTTCAAAGAACAATAGAGCAGTACTGCCGAGATCGGACTGTATTGATTATTGCCCATAGACTCTCCACCATCGCTTTCGCAGATCAGGTATTATACATAGAAAACGGAGCTTTGCTTGAGTCAGGCACTCATGAAGAGCTGATTGCCAAAGATAAAAAATATTCACGCCTATGGAAAATGCAATCTAAACTGGCCTATGAAACCAAAGATCACGCTTGCCCTCTTTAATTACAACCAGGCTAAATACCTGCCGGACTCTTTAGGAGCCATTTCAGCTCAGTCAGACCCTCCGGATGAAATTCTTCTCTTTGATGACGCCTCCTCTGATAACAGCCTTGAATTGCTGAGGAAAGTTCCCGGAGCTAAATTTTATTTCAATGAGAAGAATTTAGGATTATTTGCAAATATAGATAAGGCGTTAGAAACTGCAGAGAATGATTTTATTGTTCTAACAGCTGCTGACGACATTCTCCATCCTGAATTTATTGAGGAGCATCGTAAATTAATTGGCCAACACCCTGAAATCGGTCTAACTTGTTCTGACTGCGTTTTTTTTGAAGATAAGAAACCTGTTAAATATGAAATCTATAATTTTCTTCCCCTTCAAAATTCCAAAATTTTCGGTCCAGAAGAGACTGTCTCCTATTTTCGCAAATCTGGATTCACCCTCTTGAGCTTCACCTGCGTTTATAAGCGCTCCCTCCTTAAAAAATATGGAGGTTACGATACGAGCCTTAAAAGCCTGGCTGATTTTTATCTAAACACTCAAATTGCTCTCCGCCATCCAATCGGTTACATCCCTAGGCCCCTTGCAGCAGCACGGATTGTTCCCAATTCGTATGGGGAAAAATTCCGAAAAAATCATTCAGAGAAAAAAAAGATTTACGACCGTCTTTTCCAACTAGTTTGTGTGGTAGAATCACCTGAATTCCGGAGATCATTCCTGAAAGCCCGTCTTTTGTGTTTTGGAGGCCTCTCTACCCTATATTACATGGTTTCCAACCCTAAATATTGGCGTCTGCTCCCAAGTCATCTATTTAAAAATTGGAAGCTAAATTTGAAAAAGATTTTCTGTTTGATGTTCGGTATTTCTATCCCAAGAATCCCAGTGAAAGCAATACACAGAAAGTGGCCCTAATATGTTGTTTTCGTCTTTCCTTTTCGTGTTGATTTTTCTCCCGATTGCCCTTTTGGGCTATGCCTGGTGTTCTCGAGTTTCTATGAGGTGGGGAATATCGTGGCTTGTATTCGTTTCGACCATTTTTTATGGCTGGCTCAATCCCTATTTCCTGTCTGTTATCTACTTGTCTATCATATTTAACTATTTGGCGGCCAATTGGATGGTTCGGGTTTCTTCTGGAAAAAAAATCATATTTGTTGGTTCAATTTTTTTAAATATTCTGACTCTCGTAGTTTTTAAATATCTTGATTTCTTCTTGTTAAACCTTAATTTTGTGGGCGGTTTCGATATCCCCTTGCTTCACCTTGCACTTCCATTAGCTATTTCATTTTTCACATTCCAGCAGATCGGGTTTTTGGTCGATGTATATTGCCGCTCAAGCAAGATCCCAAATTTCGAAAACTACACTTGTTTCATCATCTTTTTCCCCCAGCTTATAGCTGGTCCAATTGTCAGGCATACCGATTATTTGCCCCAGATCGAACAGCCGAAAACATTTATTCTTTCGGCTAGAAATTTAGCGATTGGAGCTACAATTTTCGCTTTAGGGCTATTCAAAAAGACAGTGCTGGCCGATCGTTCAGGAAAAATAGCGGACTTTGTCTTCGGCGCAGTTTCAGGAGGCTCCGCTCCAACATTTTTTGAAGCGTGGTCAGGAGCTATTTTCTATAGCTTCCAAATTTATTTTGACTTTTCAGGGTACTCGGATATGGCAATTGGATTGGCGCGCCTTTTCAACATCTACTTACCTTGCAACTTTCTTTCTCCCTACAAAGCCGAGTCGATTATTGAGTTCTGGAGGAAATGGCATATTAGCCTGTCTCTCTTTTTGAAAGAACATATCTATATTCCCTTAGGAGGGAATCGGAAGGGGACTTTTTCACGATATTCTAACCTATTAATTACTATGCTTATAGGCGGTTTGTGGCATGGCGCCTCATGGAATTTCGTCATTTGGGGGGGCATACATGGAATTCTTCTTATCATCAATCATTCGATAAAGAGACTGTCAATTTTTAACGCCCCAATATGGCTTAAGAGGATGTCTATATTTCTTCTGGTTACGATTGCTTGGGTGTTTTTCAGAGCGAAAAATTTGCATGAAGCATGCAGTCTCTTGAATTCGATGTTCAGCATCAATCAAATAGCCATTCCTGATTGTGTAGCACGCTTTGCCGGCCTAAAGGGAATCGCTACGATTCCGCTCTCTCTCGAGACATTTGTAAGCGGAGCGCTCTTTGCTCTTTCCTTGATCCTCATTACCTTTTTTATGCCAAATGTTTACGAATGGATGAGGTATTTCCATCCAGCTAAAGACTTTTCAACATCCTTGAGAACCCAATTTTCCAAAAAAATTGCATGGAGGCCGACCCTTTTGTATAGCGCGGCTGTCCTGCTCCTTTTTCTGCTGGCGTTTTCTGAAATAGATGGGAAAAATGAATTCATATATTTCCAATTTTAGATTTAAAAAATATTATTTTGTTTTTCTTTTATTTTATGCGCTTTTTTCTTTAAATTTTTTTATTTTTATTTTAAAGCCGGAGCTTTTTTATTGGAGAGCTTGGGAATATTACAATGAGATTGCTCACCGGATTCCAGGAGGCCGATATTGGATAGGCGAAGAAGCTGGAGATATGACGCGCTCATTTATTTTTGCCGGTTCCAAAACCCGCCTAACTAAGGTAACAGCGGATATAGAGGGATTCCGTTCAGTTCCATTTGTATCCGAATCGTATCCTGTCATTTTCAATGGCGATTCAAATACCTGGGGTTCTTGCCTTAGCGACGAGGAGACAATCCCGTGGCAGGTTGCTTCATATTTAAATACCCCCGTCTTCAATGCCACCCGAACGGACAAGGATTTCTCGTATTCAATTAAAAATCCCCGATTTAAAAATTCCAAAATCATTGTAGAGCTCTTTGTTCAGGCAAATGTATACGCTCATGTTTTCGACGCCCCATTTATTCCAAAAGATTTTGAAAAACCTATAAAATCATATAGAGCCTTTAGCGATGTCCATCCTAAGCGATATATGATTTTGCTGAAGTGGCTAAATAAACTGGATTTCACCCATCTTTTTCATGAGATTCGAAAGTTGTTGTTTCTCGATTCTAGGTTAATGGTAAAGAATCGTGCCTATTCCTATGGGCTATCTGAAGAGTCTCTGAACCAGATTGCTGAGGGGATTTCCCGTAGAGCTGAGGTTTTAGAGCGAATGGGATTCAAATATGTATTCTCGATCGTGCCAGCCAGAGATTTGCAATTATCGCCGATCATTGATCCAAATGAGATTGAACAGGAAAAGCTTCTTTCAAGAAAGCTTGGCGAGAGGGGCATAAGGTATATAGACCTCTGCGAAGTGTTCCGCAAGGATCCAGATCCCAAAAATTTGTTCTTCCCAAATGATACACATGTAAATCCATCGGGAGCAAAGCTGATCGCTCATACAGTTGCGGCTTATCTAAAGGAAAATTTCCCAGCTGAGATTAATTGCGCCGCGACTAAATAATTAGTTTGAAGTGGGGGTTGTCTTTACTTCAATTTGTTCTGGCTGTCTATGTATGCGTATCTTAATGAATCGAGAATGTATATTTTTTGATTAATTCGGAAAATTCTGTTTTTGGAAAAGCAGTTTCTGATGTTTTTTTTGTGTTTAGTAATTTTTGATAAATTTTGCTGAGAAGTTTATGGAAACCATTGATTTTGCATAAATTGATAAATGCGAATAATAGTGCGGCTTGGAGTTTGCTGTGGCGCTTTACTACACTAAAGGCGAAGGCAGTTCCTTCAGAATTGCGTGAAAGCGCCATTTTCAGGCAAAGTTTCCATTTAATTCCTATATCGTCTGTATATCTGAGTTTGCTTATTGAGTTGTTTTGTTCATTTTTAATTAGGTGTTTGAATTTATCTTCGTTGAGATAGTAATAGCCCGTGTCTTGAATGCTTTCTTGTTTTGGGTGTTTCCTGTATCCAACAACGAATTTTGAACAGGCGATAATAGGGTGGTTGAGTACTACATTCCATGTCATCGTCTGATCCCAGCCTGCTTTAGGATTCATCCTTGGGGTGTATTCATGATCTCCTTTTCGGAAAACGCAGGCAGGCAGCACGATCTGCATGATTACACTCTTCATTTGCTCGATCGGGGAAGAGCTTATATCCCAAATTCCATCGTGCATGAGCCTAGCCTCTTGGCAAATTTCTCTTCGCTCATTAATGACTAAAGTTCCTCCGCAAAACATCATGGCTTTAGGGTTATTATTTAATTCCGTTATTGCAATTTCATAAAACCAGGGAAAGAGAAAGTCGTCGTCGCAAAGAATTGAGTATAAAGGTGTTTGTACTAAGCTTAACCCTTTCTCAAAGTTGTCGAGAATTGGCACGTGATTAGGTTGGCAAAAATAGGAAACGCGAGGATCTCTTTCAGCAAAAGACGCGACAACTTCTTTTGTCTCATCGCCAGAAGCATTATCGCAGACCAGAACGCGAAGATCGGGAAATGTTTGATCTAAAGCGCTCTGAATCGCTTTTTTTAAAAATTCCGGGCGGCGATAGGTCGGAATTACGGTTGTGATTTTTGCTGTGTTCATGCGTTAAGTGAGCTTTAGATGGTCTAAAAACTTTTTGTATTTGGCAAATCGTAGGGCATTTTTACTTCTATACCAATGTTTTCTTAGGAGTATGGCAGCTTTGAAAAGCAGGGTAATTGGCTTGAATTTGGAAAGAGCCAACACTGTTCTTAGATGACCGATCTTGTCATGCCACTTTTCGAATGAATCGAGGCAGTTTGCGCATTCAGTGTATTCGCTGTTTGTTAAAAATTTGAAAAAAATGGCTCTAAATGCCTGTACGTTTTCTCTCTGGAAAACATTAAGGACGTGATTTTTGGATTCTTTATCAATATTTATATAGAGGCTTTCGGATCGTATGAGCTCTTCTTTTAGGTTGAGCACAGCTAAACGGTTGGAGTTGCTCGAAAATGAATTTGGGTTGCCCACATAAATGGCTCCGAGGTGGCTCGAAGCAATACAAGGGTAATGGAGAATCATTTTAAGGATAAGTTCTTCATCAATATGAAAGATCGGACTGGGTCCGCCTACTGCTTCAGTTAACCTTTTATTGAAAACAACTGGAGTCCAGGGAGAAATA
>CAYPZU010000091.1:5169-6898 GCA_964415395.1 uncultured bacterium | reverse complement strand
GGATTATGGGGCCCCCAAAGACGCCGCGTCTTTGGGGTGGGATTCGGCATCGGCAAAGCCTAGCTCAAATTCAGGGCGCCTCCTTGCCATATTCCCGCCCCTTCATGTTGTTTGAGTATAACAGTGAAAGAGGCTGCTTTGTCCGGCAAATTTGATCTGTTTATTCTCGATTTTCTCGATTCGATCCGCTCGGAAAAAGGGCTTTCTCCCCACACAGTGGAAGCCTACGGGCGGGATATCCGCCTTTTCGCCTCGACTCTTTCTGTCAAAGATTGGAAGGAAGCCAGCCCTGAATCAATCCTCCGCTTCCTGTCGCTTCTGAAGGAAAAAAATTATGCCTCTTCGAGTATTTGCCGGATGCTGGTGGCGGTGAAAGTGTTTTTCCGCTTTTTGAAGAAAGAGGGAGAGATTTCGCTCGATCTGGGACGCTATTTCGACACGCCGAAGATGTGGCAGCTCGTGCCCGATGTGCTGACTGTCGAAGAGGTGAATGCGCTGCTGGCCCAGCCGAAGCCGCTTGATTTCATCGGCGCTAGAGATTTGGCGATCCTGGAGCTGCTTTATGCGACGGGCATGCGCGTTTCGGAACTGTGCGGGCTGCGGATACAGGATTTGAGCGATACGTTTGTGAAGGTGAGGGGGAAGGGGAGGAAGGAGCGGCTGATTCCGGTGAACCGGCAGGCGATCCTCGCGGTCGACCGCTACCTGGCTGAGTTCCGCGGCAAGGCGGAAGAGGAGAATGCGCTTCTTTTTATCTCTCGCGGGGGGAAGCCGATCGACCGGACAGCGGTCTGGGCGCGGGTCAAGGCCTACGCCAAATCGGCGGGGATCGAAAAGTCGATCTCTCCCCACACGCTGCGCCACTCGTTTGCGACCCACCTTTTGGAAAACGGCGCCGATCTGCGGCTGATCCAGGACATGCTAGGCCATGAAGACATCGGCACGACCGACCGCTACACTCACGTTACGGGCAACCGCCTCAAAGCCGCCTTCAAAGCGTTCCACCCCCGTCCTTAACGTATTTATTTGGGTGAAGATCGATCGACTGCCAGGGAATGGCGGGAATTTTTTCCATTACCGGCAACGGTTCGGGAACGGGGCAGAGAATGCCCATCTTGTCGACTGGGATTTCCTGAGAGAGAGTCAAAAGGGATGAGGCCATTGACCGTTCAGGGCTCTGGGTCCATTTGATTTCATAGGCGTTGACTGTCCCGCCCGATTCAATCAGCAGATCGACTTCAACTCCTTTCGAAGTGCGGTAAAAATAAGGATTGGCCCGGGCCGGCAGAGCAGAAAGGCGTTTGATCGCTTCCATCACAACCATGTTTTCAAATACATGCCCAAGGAAAGGAGAGCGGGCCAGTTCTTCTGCGGAATGGATCCCGAGGAGAAAGGAGAGGAGTCCCGTATCGACGAAATAGACTTTTGGAGATTTGACGTACCGTTTTGAAACGTTATTAAAGTAGGGCCTTAAAAGGTGGATCACATAAGTGGCTTCCAAAATTTCAAGCCAGTCTTGGGCTGTCGGATGGGAAATTCCCAGCTCTTTGGAAATTTCCGAGAGATTGAGAAGCTGCCCTGTTCGCGCAGCGAGAAGTTTTAAAAATCGTTGAAAAAGGGAAATGTTGATCTGGGCTCGAATATTACGGACGTCCCTTTCAATATAGGTCATTAGAAACGAGTCAAACCAGCGTAATGGGGAAATAGAAGGATTTGCAATAAATTCGGG
>CAYPZU010000091.1:0-5159 GCA_964415395.1 uncultured bacterium | reverse complement strand
TAAAATCCCTGAACGATCCCTTCGAGCGTTGTTTTGAGATCGGGTTGCATTCCGAGTTCAGCCCAGCTGAATGGATAGAGTTCAAAGATGGCGACGCGGCCGGCCAGCGATTCTGAGACTCCTTTCATAAGAGGGAAAATTTGGGATCCGGTGAGGGCGAATTGGCCGTAGACGTTTCTTTTCTCGTCGATTTCTCTTTTAATGAGCCTGAGGATTTCAGGGGCGTACTGGATTTCGTCAAGGATGACGGGGGGAGGATTCTGCGCAAGAAAGAGGCGCATGTCTTCTTTAACTCCTTCCAGATCCAGGTAAGAGTCGAAAGAGATGTACTTATGGGCAGGCAGAAGATGCCTTAGAAGCGTGGTTTTTCCTGCTTGCCGGCTTCCTGTAACCAATACGGCGGGAAATGTCTTAACAGCTTCCTGGAGCTCTTTTTCGATGGCTCGGTGTTTGTAGCTCATGTTTTTTATCTTATCATGATTCGGCGAATTTTTAAAGTCCGACTTTAAAAATTCACCAAACGTTCCTATGCATCTAAGCATAAGTTATTTACGTAATGCAATATCTCGGGGATGGCGAGGAGTTCTTGTCTCGGGTGAGCTTTACCTACATTCTGGGGTGCGGGGCTTCCCCGATCGTTGAATTGTTGTATCATTCAATCGTTAACCTTGCGGCTCGAACACAAGCCTTACCCTCAGAGCATGACAGATCAACGATACGAACGATGGATTAAGGGTTGATTTTCTTGCGGAGGAGGTCGTTGACGATCTGGGGGGAAGCTTTGCCGCGGGTGAGCTTCATGACTGCGCCGACGAGAAATGCGAAGGCTTTGTCTCTGCCCGCTTTGTAGTCGGCGATCGATTGGGGGTTTTCGGCGAGGACCTGATCGACGAGCGGCTCGAGGAGGGAGACGTCGCTGGAGGGCTGGTAGTCGGGGTTTTGGTTAACGATCGACTCGGGGTCCATCCCGGGATTCAAGACCAGTTCATCGGCGACGGCTTTTGCGATCCGGCCCGTGATCCGGTTTTGCTCGATGAGGGCGACGAGTTTTGCCACGTGGGCGGGCGGGATGCCGAGAGAGGAGAGCGTTTTGCCCGTGTCTTTGAGCCTGCCTGCGAATTCGACGGTGATCCAGTTGCAAAGAGCGCGGGGGCTTTTGCAGATTTTGAGCGCTTCTTCGAAATAGTCGGACAGGGCTTTTTCGTTAATGAGGGTCGATGCGGCGTAGGCGGTGAGGTTGAGATCCGAAACATAGCGGCGGAAGCGGTCGTGGGGAAGTTCAGGCAGAGACTGGCGCAGTTCTTCGATCAGTGCGTCGGAAAGGACAAGGGGAGGGAGATCCGGTTCGGGGAAATAGCGGTAGTCGTCGGCGCTCTCTTTTCTCCGCATGAGAACGGACTGGCGCGCGTCGGGGTCCCAGCGGTAGGTTCCAGGCGGGATGAGAGAGAGAGGATCTGCGTCGGGGTGGTCGAGGTAGAGGGCGATCTGGCGGCTGATCTCCGACTCGATGGCCAGTTCGAGAAAGGAAAAGGAGTTCATGTTTTTGATTTCGATGCGGGGGCGCAGCCCTTTTTCCCCTTTGGGGCGCACAGAGATGTTGGCGTCGATCCGAAGGCTTCCTTCTTCCATATTGCCGTCGGAGGCGTCGAGATAGAGGACGAGGGCGCGTATCGCCATCGCGTAGGCGGAGGCTTCGCGGGGCGAGTGGATGCACGGCTCCGAGACGATTTCGATGAGGGGCGCGCCGGCGCGGTTGTAGTCGACGCCTGCGAAAGAGGAGAAGTGTTTGAGCATCCCGGCGTCGTCTTCCAGATGGGCGCGGTGGATCTGGAAGGTTTTTGAAACGCCGTCGACGTCGGCTGTGATCGAGCCGCCGCGGAGCAGCGGGTTTTCAAACTGGGTGATTTGGAAATTACGGGGGCTGTCGGGGTAGAAGTACGATTTCCGGTCGAAGGTGCTGATGCGGGCGATTTCGCAGTTTGCGGCGAGGCCGAACTGGATCGCTTTCTTTACCGCTTCGCGATTGAGGAGGGGGAGCGAGCCGGGCTGTCCGGTGCAGACAGCGGAGATGTTGACGTTGGGCTCATCGCCGAAATGGTTCGGAGCGGAACTGAAGAGTTTTGATTTCGTGTTGAGCTGGACGTGGATCTCCAGTCCGATGACGGGCTGCCAGAGTTCGTAGGGGAGTTCCGATTTCATGGAGCCTCGTAGCGGGGAGGGATGCGGGTTTGGCGCGCCGTCTGCTCATAGGCGTAGGCGTATTGCATGAGCGAAGCGTCGCAGAGCTGCGGGCCGATGAGCTGCAGGCCAAGCGGCATCCCTCTCATGTCGAATCCGGAAGGGACGCTGATGGCAGGAAGTCCGGCGAGGTTGGCGGGGACGGTGAAGATGTCCTGCATGTACATTTCAAGCGGGTCGCTGATCGATCCGTTGACGAAGGCGCCGCTTGGAGCGGTGGGCATCGCGACGGCGTCGCAGACGGAAAAAGCTTTTTCAAAAGCGTCGAGAATGAGGGTGCGCACTTTCTGCGCTTTTTTGTAGAAAGCGTCCTGGAATCCGGAGGAGAGGACGTAGGTGCCGAGGAGGATTCGTTTTTTCACTTCGCGGCCAAAGCCGTCGCGCCGCGAAAATTCGTAGATCTCTTCGAGGGTTTTGGCCTGTTTGGAGCGGACGCCGTAGCGGATGCCGTCGAAGCGGGCGAGATTGGTGGAGGCTTCAGCGGTGGCAATGATGTAGTAGATGGCGATTGAGTATTTAAGGATGCAAAGGTCGATCGGAACGATGGATGCGCCCTGCGATTTGAGGACAGCGAGGCAATTGTCGAAATTGGCGCGGATTTCGGGCTTGAGATTTTCGAGGAAGCTCCAGGGGACGCCGATTTTGGTGTCGGAGAGGTCGGTTTTGAGCGTGTAGGTTTCTTGCGGCAGGTCGAGGCAGGTGGAGTCATGGGGGCAGGGGCGGCCGATCACTTCCATGGCGAGAGCGGCGTCTGCGACAGTGGTTGTCATGGGGCCGATCTGGTCGAGCGACGAGCCGAAGGCGACGAGGCCGTAGCGGGAGACTCTTCCATAAGTGGGCTTGAAGCCGACGGTGCCGGTGAAGCTGGCGGGCTGGCGGATCGAGCCGCCGGTGTCGGTCCCTGTGGCGAGGAGCGCAAGGCGGGCGCCGACGGCGGACGAGGAGCCGCCGGAAGAGCCGCCCGGAACGGTTTCCAGATTCCACGGATTGAATGCGGGAAAATAGGCGGAGTTGGCGTTCGCGGAACCCATTGCGAATTCGTCGAGGTTCGTTTTCCCGAGAAGAAGAGCGTCTTCCTGCTCGAGAAGGCGGACTGCCGCGGCAGAATAAGGGGCTTTGTAGTTTTTCAGGAATTTCGAGGCGCAAGTGGTCGTCTCGCCCTGGATGTGCATGTTGTCTTTGATCGCAGTCGGGACGGCGGCGAGCATCCCGAGGGGTTTGTTCTGGGCCCGTTTCCGGTCGAGCGCTTCAGCCTGGAGGAGCGCTCTGGGCCCGAGGACTTTGAGGAAGGCTCCCAGCTCTTTGTTATAAAGTTCGATCCGAGCGAGGAAATAGGAGGCGATGTCGACAGCTTTAAGCTCTCCTTTGACGAAGGCGTCGCGGATCTCGACGGCTGAGAGATGGTGGAGCGGCTTCATTGGGGCTTAAGGACGAGCGGGACGCGGATCATCCCCCCGATTTGGTCTGGGGCGTTGGCGAGGAAGGCGTCGCGCGAAAGGAGATCTTTCGGCTCGTCGTCCCGGAGAGACTGCTTCATCATCGAGCGGAGAACGAAGCGGCAGGTGCGGACCCCTTCGGTATCGACTTCGCTCAGTTGGTCCATATAGGAGAGGACCCGGATAAGGCTCGCCTCGATATCGGCGTCTTCTTCCGGGGAGCAATCGATCCGGCACAGTTTCTTTAAGTGCTCAAGGTCTTTACGGTTAAACTTCGACATAATTGGAAAAGTATCACCTCTTCTGCCCCAAGTCAACATACTATTTGGAAATGGGTATCGACAAACATTCGATTTTTTTTTAGGATAAGGCCAGAGGGGGGAAGCGCCCCCCTGCAACGCCTTTTGGGAGGATGCGATGAAAGTCATTCGGTTTTTAGCTAAGTTTTTGATGGTTGTCGGAGCTTTGAACTGGGGCCTGATCGGCTTTTTCCAGTATGACCTGGTTTCCGATATCTTCGGCGGAATGTCCACGATGGGCGCGCGCCTGATTTTTGGACTTGTGGGCCTGGCTGGTCTTTTAGGAATCGGCTCGCTCTTCGGCTGCGGAAGCTGCGGCTGCGGATGCAAGTGCGGTCCAAGCGGCGGCTGCTGTTCTAAAAAAGATCAGTAAATGCCCCGTCTTCTTTTAACAGGGGCCGCCGGCTTTGTCGGCAGGCCCTTGGCTTCCTTTCTGGAATTGCAAGGTTATGACGTCGTGCGTCTTGCGCGGGGAATTCCCGGGCAGGGATCAGGGGGAGCGATCTTTTGGGATCCGGACGGCGGTGTTTTGCGCAAAGAGGATTTCGAGGGATTCGATGCGGTCGTCCATTTAGCGGGCGAGCCTCTTTCTTTCGGTCGGTGGAATGGGTCGAAGCGATCCCAGATTCTCTATAGCCGGACAGCCGGAACCTATCTTCTTTCTACAGTGCTTTCTGAAACCCTCCAGCCTCCAAAAATTTTTCTCTCCGCTTCAGCCGTCGGTTTTTATGGCGACCGCGGGGAGGAAGTTCTGACGGAGGAGAGCGGGGCGGGAAGGGGATTTCTCGCCTCGGTCTGCTGCGAGTGGGAGAAGGCGTGCCGGCCCATTCAGAACCGGGGAGCGCGGACGGTTCAGGCGCGGTTCGGGATGGTTCTGGGACCGAACGGGGGCGCTCTGAAGAAGATGGTGCTCGCGTATAGACTTGGGTTAGGAGGCAGGCTCGGGACGGGGAAGCAATGGATCAGCTGGGTCGCGCTGGACGATCTGGTCCGCGCGCTTGGTTTTCTCCTTTCCTCGGACAGGATCGAAGGGCCGGTGAATATCGTCTCCCCGAACCCTGTCCGGCAGGAAGATTTCTCCCATACGCTCGCCTCGCTGCTCCGCCGTCCGGAACTCTTCAGCCTGCCCGCCTGGCTCCTGAAACTCCGGTTCGGCCTGGTGGCCGAAGAGCTCCTTTTATCCAGC
>CAYPZU010000090.1:643-6922 GCA_964415395.1 uncultured bacterium | reverse complement strand
GGGAACGCCGAAGCGAACGATCTGCACATTTTCCCATTTACGGTATGAGCATGATCTGGCTTGCGCTGTTCGCAACGTTGTTTTCAGATTATCTCGAAAAAGCGCCTCGCGGAGATCACCGGAAAGGGGAGATCGAGATCGTAACCCAGCCGGTCGAATCTGATGCAATTCAGAAGACGCAGATCGAGCGGCTCGTCCGGAAAGGAATGAGTGTTGAGGAGGCAATGGAATCTAGCCGTATTGGGATTGTCGCGGAAGACGGCTACTGGATTTGGCAGCGGGACGCGGTGCTCTTCCCAAGCGGGGCGGGAGGAACGTATAACCGGCTGATCTGGAAAAGCGGCATCACAGGGCCTGTCGGCGTGGCCGTTCTGCCGATTTTACAGGACGGGAGATTCGTTCTTAATGTCAATTTCCGCCACGCGACCCGTTCGTGGGAGCTGGAAGTGCCGCGGGGAATGCGGATGGAAGAAGAGAGCGCCGAAGAGGCGGCCCGCAGAGAGCTGAAAGAAGAAACCGGATTAGAGGTAGGGGAGGTGATCGCTCTGGGGGAGATGGCTCCCGATAGCGGCGTTTTGAGCACAGTCGCCCCTCTATTTGCTGGAACGGTGATTGGAGAAGGGCAAAGCGAGGTTGAATTTTCCGAGGCGATCGCGGGAACGAAAGCGTTCACGATGGAGGAGCTGAAAGAAGCGCTCAAAAGAGGGTATATAGAGATCGAGCCGCAGGGAAAAGTGTTTGTGCGCGATTCTTTTTTGACTTTTGCTCTCTTTCAATATACAACTATCAAACAGATGAAATCGATGATCGAACGTCCAAAGATTGGAATCGCTGTAATCGTGAAGCACGGAAACACTGTGCTGCTCGGGCGCAGAAAAGGGGCGCATGGCGCCGGAACCTGGGCTATGCCCGGCGGACATTTGGAATTCGGGGAAACGCCCGAAGTGTGCGCTGCGCGCGAGCTTCTGGAGGAGACCGGCCTGAAAGCGCTATCGGTTAGGCGCGGCGTCTGGACGAACGACATCATCGACGGTTCAAAACACTACATCACGCTTTTCATGCTGGTCGATCATTTCGAAGGGAAAATCGAAACGAAAGAGCCGGAAAAGTGTGAAAAATGGGAATGGTGCCAATGGGAACAGCTTCCAGAGCCTCTTTTCGCTCCAATCGTTTCTTTGCGCAAGGAGCATCCGCGCTTCTTCTCCTCTGCGGATCGCTCCATGCAGCCGAGCGGTTCGAACTAGAACGGAGCGACGGCTCGCTTCTGACGGGATACTGCGATGCTCCGAAAGAAAAGGCGTTTCCGATCGCGATCCTGTTACAAAGCACTCAGAAAGAGAGCGCGCGCCGCCTCTACGATTCGCTGAAAGATCTGTTTTTGGAAAAAGGGTGGGGCGCCGCCGTTCTTGAAAAAAAGGGGATAGGGGAGGGGCGCGTCGATGAAAAAGAATACGCCAAAGGAAATTCTCCTCTCAAACGGATCGACGATTACGAACAGTTCCTGGCTGCGAAAAAAGTTCCCGGCTGGAATGGAAAAATCATTCTGATAGGGCAGGGGGAGGGAGGCAAAATCGCCGCCGCTTTAGCCGCGAAGCATCCTGAACAGGTTCTGGCGGTCGCTCTTGTGTCCGCAGGGGGAGGCTGGCCCGCAGCCGAAGAGCTCCTCGCTTCGTTCCGCTCCGAAATGGCCGGAAACGGTTTTTCTCCGCAGTACATCCATTCGTTCCTCGTCCAGTCGCGCGAACAGTTCGAAGGGGCGTCTCTTAAACCGTCGCCCGACTATAACCTCTTCGGGTTTTCCTATCAGTACTGGGACGGGTTGAAACAGCTCGATCTGCTGGGCGATTTGTCCAAGATCCAGTGCCCCGTATACTATGTGCATGGAGAGAAAGACGACCGGATTCCATCTGAGAGCGTCGGGTTCCTGAGCGAGAATCTGAAAGATAAAAAGAACATCCAAATGCAAAGAATCGCGAACGCGGGACGCGAAATCATTCAGGATCGGGCGACCTATTCCGAAGCCGCATCCTGGATAAAATCCCATCTCTAAAATTTTTAGTGAAAAAAAAGATCTGAAAGGACAGAATCGCGCGCCTTAAAACTATTGAGGCTTTTATGGCTGCGATCAGGGAACCCGTCCTTCACTTTGAACACCACCGCCCGCTGTTTGTGCAATGCTGCGACCGTCTTACGCAGATCATCCGCCATGTCGTCATCCCGATCTTTCAGGCTCTGGCCCGCGCATTCCTCGCTCTATTTTGCTGCCTGCGACCTCCGCGCCAGATTGCGCCTATCGGAGGCAACAACCTTCCGCCCCAGCTGGAAATCGACGATGATGGAAATCCCGAGCCAATCCCCGTCATTCCTATCCACGCTCAGGCCCCGCCGCCTGATGCTGAAGCCGCTCCGGCTGGAGGGGCAGTCCAGGCGATTGAAGTCCCTCCCATGCCGCCAGCTCCAGACCTTCCTCGCTTGCCCGGGCACGATGCCGCGCTGGGCCGCTGCCAAAGGTACTTGCGCGGAGAAGCCTTCATTGCGCCCGGCATCGACTCGCTGAGCCAGCTCAGCGCGCGGGATTTCATCGCGCTCTACAATGAATTTCCCGCAAATCAGCCGGCGATTGTCCAATGGTCGATCGACGCAGCGCAGGCAAGAGAGATCCGGATCGATCCCAACCATCCCTATTTTGAAATCTTTCAGACGTTTCTCGGAGATAAAGCAAATTATGGCGGCGCAGCCGAGTCGGGCAACTACAGAACCTACGCCGTCGCAGCCTATTTCAGCGGGCGCGACGGGAGGGAATACTATAACACCGTATCGAAATTCGTTTACACGATCTACTCGCTGATCGGGTTCCAGGAATTGACCCGGGAAGAAAACCGAATCTGGCTCCGGATGATCGACAATGGGGGCGCAACCTTCGAAACGAACCCAGCCTATAAGTATGGCAGAGCGCTCAGCAAAATGTTCACTTATCCGACTCGTCCGGCGAATTTTGTCTGGAACGATCCGCGGCCGCCGATGGACATCCGGGATAAAATCCACCACGGAATCAACGCGCCGTGGATCGCTTATTCCACAGCCCGGTTTATGCGGGAGGTTCCTCAGTTTTTCCAAAACGCCTTCGGCGGCCAGGGATACAACGAACATTGCTTTGACGCACGAGTCAGTTCCATGCAGCGGTTAATGGAGCGCTATCTCGCAGTCCCTGATTTTACGCCTGATATTGGCATCAGGCATAATAACGATCACAGAACTCTGGAGCATTACCGGGTGGCGAAAAATCACCAGATCGCGGTCTTCGCCCGGGCGGAGAACCTCGACTATAGGGAAGCTAAGCACTGGATCGACACCTATGGGGCCGACGGGATTGAACCAGCCCAGCTACCCTTTGCCCAAGATCTCGAAGGGCAGCCGATCGACGAGGCCAGAAGGATTCAGATCAATGCTCTCCTCCACTCCTTCCACCGCGACCATTTCCAGCCTGCCGATTTCGAGCGCTATCTGGCTCAGGCGGGCCAGCCGCTCAAGCAAATGGTTAACGTTTACGACCTCCGCGAGCATAGATTAGTCCAGAAACCGCAAGGCCCTAATCTGGCCCGCAATGAAAGGATGGAGGGCGGAATCCGAATCGAGGGATGGGAGCGGATTCTAAGACGGAATCACATGTGGCCCGACCATTGGGATGCACCTCAGGCCCAACCGCCTGCGGACTAGAGCGGAACCTAACATAACATGTATTATCAGACGTTCAAAACGGAGGTAAATGGGTCCTGAAAGCCTCTTGATTCCAGCCCTCTAGCGGAAATGGCAGCAACTTTGACTTTCCTAGAAATGCGAAATTTCGGAAGATCCAGATAATATGTGTTTTTCTGCGGAATCGAGTTTCACGAGCGCGGCGCTGTTGGCAGGCTTAAGTTTTGCCGCCGCCAAGCAGGTCAGGAGAAAAGGGCAGATCCCGCTCGTATTCATCCCTTTTGTATTTATGCTGATGCAGCTTTCCGAAGGCTTCACCTGGCTGGCTCTGGAGAGAAACTTTTATCCTTCTTTTTTGGTTCCCTTCGGATCCTATTTCTTCCTCTTCATCTCCCACTTTTATTGGACTCTCATCGTCCCCTTTATCTATATGTGCGCGGAAACGGATCCCAAGCGGAAAAAAATCCTGAAGTCGATTTTTTACGGCGTTTGCGCTGTTGCCGCAGGAATTCTGGCGCTCGAAATCATGGCTCCTCGTCCGCCGGAAAGCCAAATCGTCCAGCGCAGCATCCAATACACCTTTTCCACCTTTGAAGCCTATCCCCTTCTCGATCGAATGAAAGGACCCCTTCTCGCTCTGATCATGATCGGCCCCGCCTTTATCTCGACCCTCCCCGGCCGCTGGATCTTAACAGGGATCGTCGTAGCCTCCTATCTGATCGCCATGTCTTTTTACGATTATGCGTTCACTTCCGTCTGGTGTTTTTTCGGAACGGCTGCCTCCGTTGCAGTTCTCTGGATTCTCCACCGGATGAATCGCGCCGAAAAGTAAAGATTTCATTTTCTTAAAAAATCCCAATCGTCTAGGATTCTGGCCCTTTCAAAACCAGGAGTCTTTTATGGTTCAAATTCCGAAAAACCCATGTCCGGCAGCTACTGACGCTGCAGTCCGTTTCTTCTGCGCAGCCGGAAGCTTGATCAAAACAGCCGCCACCTCCGAGACGACAAAAAAAACGGTGGTTTTCGTTGGCGCATGCCTCGGCAGCCTGTATCAAACTGTACGCCATTCGGCTTGCATGGAAAGGTGCATCAAGCGCCTCTCAAAGGAAGAGGCTCCTTCAAAAACGATCATGGTTGTCGATGCAAGGGGAGACGCTCGGCCATTTTCAGTTACTGGCCAGCCGCCTGCTGATGGCGACCGCAAGAAAGAAGAATAGGAGTTTTATATGGCAGCGCCAGCTGTGCAACGCTCTTCAAGTCCCGTATTTGAAACCGCTGAACCCATTGCAATGACCCGGGAAGAGATGGAAAGCGCGGTTTCTTCCCTAAGTGCAGAAGATATCGGAGCGATCGGACAAACCCTGCTTGCTCAAGCGATGGACCTCATGGGGATCGACGCGCCCAGAACCCGTCTTACTGGAAGGGTTCTCTGCGACCAAAAAGGCGACATGATCGGGCAAGAAGTCGTTACCGAGCCCCACCGGGAAACCGAAGCGCGTAATCAATTTGCCCTTCTTGGCCTTCCCATTCTTGAAAAACAGCTCGCAGAGGCTTTTTCAACGCCAGGAACGTTTGTTGAAAAAGGGATCTATTTGACCTTCATCGGAAGAGATGACAAAGCGATCGTCAGCCAAATGAAAAAACAGAGTCCGGGCCCTTTTCTCCGCACTCTAGACGCAGGAAGCCAGCGCCTTCTCAAGGGGATGACCGATCTTTTCCGAATGGAGTGCGTGGGCTACGGAATTTCGCTGAAACTCAACACCGAGATCTCGGCGAAACGGAGAGATCTCTATTTTGATGTGACAGATGCCAGAGGCCACAGAGGCTATACTCTGGAATCGTTCAGGGAAGCAGCAGTTCAATAAAATCCGCCGGGGCTTTCCCCGGCTCATCGACAGGCTTTAACCATGGCAAGCATCCATTTCGGCCCCCCCTCCCCTTCTTCGAACCTTTATCAGCAACCCTTTTCAATAGATGAGGTTGCAAACCGGATCGCCTCCATCACGGCTGAAGAGATCGAAGCAGTCGCTAAGGCGCTGGTACGCATCGCTCTCTATAATGAGGGAACCGAGAGTAGATCTAAAGCATTGCCGGATGCCGTCTCTCGAATTACGGATGCGTTTGCGAGGCCGCACGATTTCATTGAAAAGGGAGTTTTTATCCGCTGCGGAAACCGCACTATCCAGCTTTCCTTCCGGACGGCGGCAAGCCTTGAGAATTCCGACCTTCAGTTCGCCGTAGCAGACGAAACCCGCTATTTGAGCTACAGCCTGAAATCGCTCGTCGAATCCGGCGGGACATGAATTCTCTCTTCCTCGAATCCGTCCATTTTTCGCCTCCGCCTGAGGAACTCGGCCCGCCCAGGTATATTGTTCTTGCCGGATCAGGAAACCGGGTTCTCTGTCCGCGCCCCCTTCATCGGAAGCCGATGAGAGCTTTTTCCCTCCAAAACCAAATTCATCAAGCGGTCCGCTATCCGAAAGAGTTCGAGCGGGCCATGGATCGCGCCCTGCTCGTTAACCTCTACTTTTTAAAAAACGGTCCGTTTCGGAACACTCTTTGTCCGAGCGTCAAAAATCCAGA
>CAYPZU010000090.1:0-633 GCA_964415395.1 uncultured bacterium | reverse complement strand
CTAAATGGACGATTCTGCCCGCACGCCGGATCGCTGGCCGAACTCTACGCCAACAATATCCACCTTAATCCCAGCTACAAAACCAAGCCTTGCAAATACCGGGACAAGTGCCCAAAAAAAGCTGAATGCGGATACGGCCACCCAGGAGATCTCATGCGAAGGATCGAGAGGACCGCCGGGAGAAGAATACATGTCAGCTGGCATGTCTTAGCTGACTCGTAGTAAGTTACTTGGCGAGAGAAAAAGCGGCTGGGGATTTCTATCCCCCTCCCCTGTCGGGTTTCAAGTCCCCAAGGAATCCACGAAACCGGGCAAAGCAGACAAATTCCCTTTCGACCAGGGTTCCGGCTTCAGGGCAACAATGCTTCCAGCTGGAGGCTCTCAATTATTGCTTCCAAAAGTCCCTCTGAGTTAAGATCTTACGATTATACCATTCATGATTGAAAAACCGGCTTGGGTCGCGGGAGCTCCTCGCGCTAAATGTCCGTTTTCAGCCCCCTCTTTGTCAAATAAATAAATGTAAAAAAAACCAAATTAACATAAAACAACAGTAAAACTTACAAAGCGAATATTAAATAAATGTAAAATATATCGAATAAAAAAACGAGGTGTTTCGTGTCTATTTCAGGAATA
>CAYPZU010000089.1:0-7225 GCA_964415395.1 uncultured bacterium | reverse complement strand
ATAAAACGAGTTTTTTTCCGTCAAAACGATCCAGTTGCATACACACTCCTGCCGCGCATTGGAATAAGGCCAATAAAAAGAAAAATTTCATTTGGAAAACTATTTAGACGAAGAAAAATACCACGGGCGGTTTTGGGAAGCAAGCCCTTAAAAGGGAATTTTTTTCTGGGAATCGCGCTTTGCGGACGTATGATGAAGGAGTTCTTTCAGGCACGGAAAGCCACGCAGGTGGCTTTCCTGTCTTTCCTTCGGAAAGAGAGGGATTTGAACCCTCGGTACCCATTTAAGTGAGTACGCGTCCTTAGCAGGGACGTGCCTTCGGCCGCTCAGCCATCTTTCCATACAAAAATAAGGAGAAATCTTACTCAAAAGGATCGTTTAGAGCAAGAACAGGGAAATTTTTATTCGATCTCGTAGAGAGGCGCCGCCAGCCGCTTGCCGTTGAGAGCGTTCCAGTAGGTGGTCATCTGGGAGCCGTCGGGGTTCTGCACCACGATGGAGTAGACCGGCAGGAACACTTCCCGGGTCTTCCGGATCGCGAAATCATTGCCGAATGCAGCCCTGGCGATCGTCTCGATTTGCGAAGGGCGGTACCGCTTTTTGACGCGGAGCGCCTTTTTCGTCGGCTTGGTGACAAGCCATTGTTCGAGCTTGGTCTCCGGGATTACCTGGAGTTTGGGATTTTGCAGATGGAGCCTGTATGTGTTGCCGCTTTGGACGATCAGGCTCTTTTTCCTGCAGCTGTCGATCCAGGTGTCGAGGACGTTATTTTCGATGTTGAGGAACTTCGAGAGGCCGTCTCGATCCCAGGCGCCGCCTTTCGAGGCGAGCGCGTTGATGATCTTGAATTCCTGGCGTGTCGCGTTCGAGGCGATGCAGTCGGTGAAGCCGTGGGTATTTTCCCAGGTGCCGGTGTTGATGACCATTTCGCCGTCGACAAGGCCCCAGAGGATCACCCCTTCGCCGGTTTTATCATGGGCGCGGGTGTATTTGACGTCCAGCAGGAGGTAGGGGACGAATTTGAGAACCGGCTCGAGATAGACGTGGTCGCTGTCTTTGAGCAGTTCTCTTCGATGGGCATCCATAATGCTCTCTGCCGAGTAGCGCACTTCCAGGGTTTGGAAGGTCGCTGAGCTGAGGAAATCTTCCACCTTGGAACGGAAGCCGGGGAAGTAAATCCAGGCCCAGAAACCTCCGAGCCCGACCAGTACGCACGCAATCAGCAGAGTCGCCATTCTCATATTGAAGACCATCCCATCCCCCTTTTAGCGGAAAGAGAATTTTGATGCAAACCGGTTCCGCTACTCTTTCATCGAGAGGAGGAACTCTGCGTTCGACGCGGTCTTTTTGAGGCGCGAAATCAGGAGGTTCATCGCATCGACGGGAGTGAGGTCCGCAAGGCCCTGGCGGAGGAGATAGATCTTCTCCAGCTCGGCCGGATGGTAGAGGAGTTCTTCTTTCCGGGTGCCGCTCTTGATGACGTCGATCGCGGGGAAGATCCTCCGGTCGGCGAGTCTGCGGTCGAGGACGAGTTCCATGTTGCCCGTTCCCTTGAACTCTTCGAAAATGACCTCGTCCATGCGGGAGCCGGTGTCGATAAGCGCAGTCGCGATGATCGTGAGCGAGCCGCCCTGTTCGACGTTTCGGGCCGCTCCGAAGAAGCGCTTCGGCTTGTGGAGGGCGTTTGCGTCGACGCCGCCCGTGAGGATTTTGCCTGAGTGGGGCTGGACGGTGTTATAGGCGCGGGCGAGGCGGGTGATGTTGTCGAGGAGGATGACGACGTCGTAGCCGCATTCGACAAGCCGGCGCGCTTTCTCGATGGCCATCTCGGCGATCTGGACGTGGCGCTCGGGCGGTTCGTCGAAGGTGGAGGCGATTACCTCTCCTTTGACGGTCCGGATCATGTCGGTGACTTCCTCAGGACGCTCGTCGATAAGGAGGACCATGAGGATGACTTCCGGGTTGTTGGTCTCGATCGCGTTGGCGATGTTCTGCATCAGGATCGTTTTGCCCGACTTGGGAGGAGCGACGATCAGTCCGCGCTGCCCTTTCCCGATCGGAGAGGCCAGATCGAGAACGCGCATGGTGAGGCGCTCTCTGGAGGTTTCCATCACGAGCCGCTTGCTCGGATAGAGCGGGGTCAGGTTTTCGAAAAGGACGCGGTCGCGGGTTTCTTCAAAGGTCTTGCCGTTGATCCGGTCGACTTTGAGCATCGCGAAGTATTTTTCTTTTTCTTTCGGAGCGCGGATCGAACCAAGAAGAGTATCTCCTTTGCGGAGGTCGAAGCGGCGGATTTGCGCGGGGGAGACGTAGATATCTTCGGCAGAAGGGAGGTAGTTGTAGTTCGGGGAGCGGAGGAAGCCGAATCCGTCGGGGAGGACTTCGAGGACCCCTTCGCCGTAGAGGACTTCATTCGGTCTTTCGGAGATCGTTTTGACGATCTCGAAAACGACGCCCGATTTCGGGAGCGACGCGGTGTGCTTGAGGCCGATGTTCCGCGCGTAGTTTTGCAGCTGGTCGATATTCATGCGCTGCAGGTCGGAGATTTTCGTTACGGCCTGAAAATTTGAATCGGGACGGTGTTCGGAATTCTGTGGTTCTGTCTGCTGGTCTTGGTTCATGGAAAAAAAGACTCCCTAGTGTTGCGGAAGGTTGTGTATGGTGCGGTCCAGCTTGGCGACGCTCTCTTTGAGGCCGCTCAGCGAACCATTGTTTTGAATCGTAAAATGGGCGCGGGCTGATTTTTGATGGGGCTTGATTTGCCGGCTCATCCGTCGATCATATTCCGTTGGTTGAAATCCTGCCTGCTCGAAGCGGGCCCTTGCGATGGACTCGTCTGCGAGCACGGCGACTATCACATCGTAGAAAGATTCTCCGCCGATTTCGTACAGCAGCGGGATTTCCACTACGAAAGAGGTATATTTTCCTTCCCGGCACGCCTGGGCGTACAATTCCTCGATCTTCCGGAGAACGGCCGGGTGGAGCAAATCTTCCAGCTCCTTCAGCTTGCGCGGGTCGCTGAATGCCTTTTCGGCAACAATCCTGCGGCTGATCTTTCCATGATCGAGAATTTCGGCGCCAAATTTCAGGATGATTTGTTTGCCGAGATCGGTGTCGGGATTGAGAAGCTCATGGACAATTGCATCTGCATTGACCGTGCAGGCTCCCAGTTCATTGAAGAACCGGCAAACGGAACTCTTTCCGCTTGCAACCCCACCTGTGATAGCAATTTTAATTAATTTTAGCATTCGCCCCAATTTTTGCCAACAGCGAGATGGACTTCGATAGGGGCGTTGAGCTTGAGGACCCCCTCCATCTTCTCTTTGACCAGCTTCTCAAAAACCGGGATTTCGCCGTCTGGAATTTCAAATATTAATTCATCATGGATCTGCAGGATCATCTGCCCCTTGAGCTTCCGATGGGCGATTTCCCTGTCGATTTCGATCATGGCCAGTTTGATCAGATCCGCGGCGGTTCCCTGAAGCGGGGTGTTTGTCGCGAGCCGCTCCGCGGCGGCCCGGATCATCGGGTTTTTATTGTGAAGCTCGGGGATCGGCCGCTGGCGGCCCGTCAAGGTGCGCGAAACGCCTGTTTTCCGGGCTTGTTCTTTGCACGATTCCAGATATTCGGAGACGCGGGGGTATCTTTCGAAATATCTTTTGATGAACTCGGCGGCTTCCTTCATCGGAATCCGGAGCTGCTGGGAGAGGCCGAAAGGGCCTTGCCCGTAGACGATGCCGAAATTGACAGCCTTGGCCTGCGAGCGCATGTCGGCTGTCACCTCTTTTTCCGGCACGCCGAAAACAAGGGAGGCTGTGTAAGCGTGGATATCGCGTCCCGTCTGGAACGCCTTAAGCAGTTCCGGATCTTCGCTGAAATGGGCCAAAATCCTCAGCTCGATCTGCGAATAGTCGGCCCCCAGGAAGCTCCAGCCCTCTTTCATCGGCTTGAAGCAGGAGCGGATTTTAGCCCCTTCTTTCGTCCGCACGGGGATGTTTTGCAGGTTGGGATCCTGGCACGAAAGGCGCCCTGTCGCCGTGACCGACTGGTTGAAGGTGCAGTGGATCCGCCCGGTTTCGGGATTGATTTGCTCGGGAAGGGCTTCGACGTAAGTCGACCGGAGCTTTTCCAGAGTCCGGTATTCGAGGATGTCCTGCACGACGGGATTTTCGGCCGCCAGCTCTTCTAAAACGTCTGCGCTGGTAGAGAATTCAGATTTTTTCCGCGCGGGAGGCTTCAGGCCCATTTTCTGGAAGAGGACTTCGCTCAGCTGTTTGGGTGAATTCAGATTGAATTCCTCTCCCACCTCGGCGAAGATTTTCGCCTTGATCCGGTTGAGCTCGCCGTTCAGATCGTGCCCAAGAGCCTGGAGCGGTTTTGTGTCGAGGTAGATGCCCGCCCGCTCCATTTTGGCGAGGATCGGAAGGAGCGGCAGCTCGATCTCGTAGAGAATCCGGTCGAGTTTTTTTTCTTCGAGCTGTTCCTCGAAGAGTTCTTTCAGCCGGGTCGTATAGTCGATGTCTTCGCAAGAATAGTCTTTGATCTGCTCGAGAGGCACTTCCTTCATCGTGATTTGCGCCTTTCCTTTCCCGATGAGTTGTTCGATGGGGATTTTCACCCGCTTGAATTTCTCTAGCGCCAATTCGTCCAGGTTGTGGCGTCTGTTCTGCGGATCGAGAAGGTAGGACGCGAGCAGGGTGTCGAAACAGATGTGTTTGAGACGGATGCCAACTCGATCGAGGATATGGAAATCGTACTTGAGATTATGTCCGTAATAGCCGCATTCCGCTCCGTTGAAAAAGGACTTTAGGGCGGCTAGAACTTTTTCCCGGCCCAGCTCACCGTTGCAGGGGACGTACCATGCCTCTCCCGGTTCATACGAAAAGCTGACGCCCACCAGTTCCGCCAGATGGGGATTGACGCCGGTCGTCTCTGTGTCGACTCCTACCTGCTTTTGTTTGGCCAGCAGTTCGAGGAGCATCTCCAGCTCCGATTCTTCGTCGATCAGCTGATATTGGTGCTTGTCGGTATGGCGCGCTTTTTTCTCTTCCGCATCGGGTTTCGGCGCAGGCGGAGGCGAGCCGATTTCCCGAATCAGCGAGTTGAACTTCATCCGGTGGTAGAAATCGATGAGTTTTTGCTGATCCTGTTCTTTGAGGCGGTAAAATTCGGCGTCATGCGGGATTTCGACCTGCACGTCCAATGTCGCCAGCTCCCGGCTCATGAGCGCATCGCCTTTCTGGGTTCGAAGGGTCTCCTGCTTCTTTTCCCCTTTCACCTTCTCGGGGTGGGCTAAAATATTGTCGAGAGTCCCGAACTCTTCGAGAAGCGAAGAGGCTGTTTTCGGCCCGAAGCCGGCGATCCCCGGAATATTGTCCGACGCATCCCCCACGATCGCAAGATAATCGAGCATCTGGTCAGGGCGCACCCCGAAGATCTCTTTCACTTTAGCCTCGTCGACGAGAAGGTTGTCTTTGTGGGCGTGGATCAGGAAAATCTGCTTGTCGACGAGCTGCATCAGGTCTTTGTCGCTCGAACAGAGAAAGACTTTCGATCCCTGCTTTTTCGCCCAGAGCGCAATGCTGGCCATCGTATCGTCCGCCTCCACGCCTTCGACGCAAAGAGTGGAGATCCCAGCCGCTTCGCAGTACTCGTAGGCCCACTCGAATTGGGGGAAGAGATCCTCCGGAGCCCCTTTCCGGTGCATTTTGTATTCTGCGTAGACGGCGCGTCGCGATTTCTTGTTGTCGGGTCCGTCGAAGACGCAGACCAGGTGAGTCGGGCCGAAATCTTTGATCAGTTTGCCCACGGAGCGGATGAAGCCAAACAGGGCGCTCGTCGACTGCCCCTGATCGTTCATCATCGGCCCGATCGCATAGTACGAGCGGAAGAGAAAGTTGACCGCGTCGATGATGAAAATTCTATCCATTCCCATTCCTTATGGTTGATACAGATACGCAAACTGGTCGCGGATCTTGGGGGCGCCTACGTCAAGAGTATGTTCGATTTTCCCTGTAATGAGAGGCGACTCGGAGAAGAGGCTGCTGAGGAGCGGGTTTTTCGGTTCCAGCTGCACGACCTGATAGGGTTTGGCAGGGTCTATGTTCGCCGCTTGCAAAAGCGCGAGCAGCGCGTCGTCCCGAGAGGCGTGGGCGAAATCGACATATCCCAATTCCTGTGCGGCGGCGCCGTCGAAGATTCTCGCGCCGTATTCCTGCACCAGCCTGGTTTTGTCGATGCGCGGGCGCGAAGAGGCGACGAGATCGACGAATTGGTTGTAGAAAGCGGCCGTTACTGCTTTCAGCGAGGCGTCTTCGCCCTCTTTCCAGGGGCGGACCGGGTTCAGCATGTCTTTGTCGAGCCCCTGCGTAAGAGTTCGGGTCTGGACGCCGATTTTTGTCAGCGTGTCATAAATATTGAAGAACGGGCCGATCACCACTCCGACCGAGCCGACGATCGAGGCAGGGCCTGCATAGATCTGGTCCGCGGCGCAGGCGATATACATCCCGCCGGAGGCGCAGAGGCCGTCGACATAGGCGTAGATGGGCACTTTAAACCGCTGTTTGTACTGCATCAGCATCCGATAGATATTGTCCGAGTCGACAACCGTTCCGCCTGGAGTGTTCATGTAAAGCAGAATCCCTTTCACTCTTCCGTCTTTAAGAACTCCGTCGCGCGAATCGAGCAAAATGTTTTGAACCACTTCTGTATCGAGCACCTTCGGCTCGCCGATCACGCCGCTGACGTTCAGTTGAAGAATGACGGGCGAATTCAGGGAAATTCCATCGCGGACGCCGTTGGCGTCGGGCAGGTAGGTTAATGTCGTGTTTTCATCGATGTTCGTCGCCGAAGAGAGGAGGGAATAAAGGGAAGAGAGAAGGAAGATGGCGAAGAAAATTCCGCAGATTGCGAAGAACATTCTGCAAAAACTTCTCAATGCGGAAACAAATATCGATTCCCTTTGAATTTCCATGGAAAACAAGCCTCGGTTTGGTAAGATATGGATCATATCTGAAATCGCCCAATAAGGAAAAGATGGATTGGGGGCATTGGCTCGAAGATAATGGGTGGACGGCGGAAGTGATGGTCGCTCTATTGCTTCTGTTCCTGCTCCATTTTCTTTTGAAAAACGCGCTGATCCGGTCGAAGAAAAAAGGACAGCTCCTGGAACACGACTGGCGCGTCCATCTCGACACGGCGGCGATGGGGCCTGCGAAAGTGTTTT
>CAYPZU010000088.1:1672-7348 GCA_964415395.1 uncultured bacterium | reverse complement strand
CCTTATACAACCATCGCTGGTGGGTCATGCAACGGTCGCGACGATAGGAATGATGGGGTGGGTTAGGGTTTCAGATGGTAGCCGAGGTCGTGGATCAGCTTGTCGGCGGCCTTTTGGACGTCGGGAGTCACTTTGTGCCAGGGATCGTAATCGTACTGGAATTGCACCTGCTCGGCAAACATCAGCACATCCTGCTGGATCTGCGGGTCGAAGGAGAGCGACCGGGTTTTGAGATCCTCGATCAGGAGGTCGGCGGATGAGCGCTGCCCTGTGTGGAGATAGTGGACGATCTGCGCGACGTCGTCGAGCATTGTTTGTTTCGATCGAAAGGGAATTTCATGAGGATGATGATCTTTCATAACTAATCTCCGATCTTAATTATAATGTCAGTAATTAATTATTTAAAAATAAATAAGTTAGTTGTTGTATTGTAATTATTTATAAAAATTGACAAGTAGCTGGGGAAGCAGTAAAATTCCTTCCAATTTTGTTAGAAGGCTATGTCTACAGAGCAAGAAACTTTTTCCGCCTCCGATTACAAGTATGGCTTCGTCACGCCGATCGAATCGGACGTATTCCCTAAAGGCTTAAGCGAAGAGACGATACGGGCGATTTCCGCGCGCAAAGATGAGCCGGAATTCATGCTGAAATTCAGGCTCAAGGCGTATAAGAAGTGGCAGGAGATGGAAGAGCCCTCCTGGCCGAACGTGAAATACCCCCCGATCAACTACCAGGAGATGGCCTACTACGCCGAGCCGAAGAGCAAGCCGCGGCTGGAGAGCCTCGAAGAGGTCGACCCGGAGATCCTGAAGACGTTTGAGAAGCTGGGGATCCCTCTCGATGAGCAGAAGCGGCTGACGAATGTGGCCGTAGACGTCGTTTTCGACTCGGTCTCCCTCGGGACGACCTTCCAGAAGAAGCTCGTCGAGGCGGGCGTCGTCCTCTGCTCGATTTCCGAGGCGGTGAAGAAATATCCGGCGCTGATCGAAGAGTATCTGGGAACTGTAGTCCCGATCGGAGACAACTTCTTCGCCGCGCTCAATTCGGCTGTCTTCTCCGACGGCTCTTTCGTCTATGTGCCGAAAGGGGTGAGATGCCCGATCGAGCTGTCGACGTACTTCAGGATCAACGAGAAAGAGACGGGCCAGTTCGAAAGGACGCTGATCATTGCCGAGGAAGGCTCGTATGTGAGTTATCTCGAGGGTTGCACGGCGCCGGCGTTCGATACGAACCAGCTCCATGCCGCTGTCGTCGAGCTGGTTGCGAAAGAGCGGGCCGAGATCAAATATTCGACCGTGCAGAACTGGTATGCCGGCGATCCCAAAACGGGCAAGGGCGGGATCTACAATTTCGTGACGAAGAGAGGCCTCTGCGCGGGCAACGACTCGAAGATCGCGTGGACGCAGGTGGAAGCGGGCGCAGCGATCACTTGGAAATACCCGAGCTGCATCTTGAGAGGGGACCGCTCTGTGGGCGAGTTCTACTCGGTGGCTCTGACGAATGGGAAAATGCAGGCCGACACAGGAACGAAAATGATCCACGTCGGCAAAGACACGAAATCGACGATCGTCTCGAAAGGGATTTCGGCCGACGAGTCGCATAATAGCTACCGCGGCCTCGTCAAGATTGCTCCCAAAGCGGAGCGGGCCAGAAACTACACGCAGTGCGACTCGATGCTGGTGGGCAACCGCTGCTCCGCAAATACGTTCCCGTATATCGAAGCGGGGAATAGCTCGAGCCAGGTGGAGCATGAAGCCTCCACGTCGAAAATGAACGAAGAACAAATTTTTTATCTGCAAAGCCGCGGGATCGGGCGCGAAGACGCGATCAACTTGATCGTGAACGGATTTTGCAAAGAGGTGATCCGCGAGCTGCCGCTCGAATTCGCCGCCGAGGCGCAGAAGCTCCTCGCGCTGAAACTTGAACATTCTGTGGGATGAAGATGCTGGAAATCAAAAATCTCTCTGCGTCGGTAGAGGGGAAACAGATCCTTAAAGGGCTGAACTTACGAATCGAAAGGGGAGAGATCCATGCGATCATGGGGCCGAACGGCGCCGGAAAATCGACTCTCGCCAAAATCCTGGCCGGCCATCCCGCCTATGAAATCACCGAAGGGGAAATCTGGTTCAAAGGGCAGAACCTCCTTGAGATGGCGCCGGAAGAGCGCTCCCATGCAGGTCTCTTCATGAGCTTCCAGTATCCACTCGAAATTTCGGGCGTTTCGAACAGCCAGTTTTTGGCAGCCGCCCTCAACGCGCAGAGAAAAGGGCGCGGCTTAGAGCCGCTCTCTCCCGACGCATTCGAAGATCTCCTCGAGCAGAAGATGAAGGCGATGGAGATCCGGAGCGAGTTCAAGACCCGCAATATCAACGAAGGGTTTTCGGGCGGCGAGAAAAAGAGAAACGAGATCCTCCAGATGGCTCTTTTCGATCCCGCTCTATCCGTACTCGACGAGACCGACTCGGGACTCGACATCGACGCGATGCGGATCGTCGCAGCCGGCGTCAACCAGATGCGCAGGAGCGACAACGCGCTGCTTCTCATCACCCACTACCAGCGCCTTCTCGACTACATCAAGCCCGATTTCGTCCACGTCCTCTCGGACGGCCAAATCATCCGAACGGGCGGGCCGGAACTGGCGCTTGAACTCGAAGCAAAGGGCTACGCGTGATCCTCGATCAGTATTGGGAAGAGCGGATCGATCCGAAAGATCTTCTATTCAACGCGCGGAAAAAAGCGTGGGATCATTTCCAGACGCTGGGTCTTCCCCGCGCCAAAGCCGAAGCGTTCCAGTATCTGCCCCTCTCAAAGCTCCATTTTCCAAAGATGGCAGAGAGAAAACCCCTTTCCCTCTCCAAAAGCGGAACGGCCCGGATCGTTTTCGTCGACGGCTTTTTTGAAGAGAGCCTCTCTCAAGTTCCAGCCCCGCTCGTATGCCTGCCGCTCGACGCTGCGATGCGCACCTATGGTCTGTTTTTACAAAACAGGCTCTCCCGGACGCTCAAAGAAGAGAAAGATCCCTTCGCCGCTCTCAATGCCGCCCTCCAGGGAAGAGGGGCGTTCCTCTATGCTCCGCCCAAGTGCCGCCTGGATGCGCCGATTGAAGTGGTCTATTATTTCACCGGGGAGAGTTTTTCTTCGCCCCGCCTTGAAGTTTATCTCGGCAGGGAGGCCAGACTCGAACTGATCCAGAAAAACGAAGGGAGCGCCGCCCTCTGCAACCTCGCCATCGAATCGTCGCTCGACGAGGCGGCCGAACTGATCCTAACCGATGCGCAGACTCTGCCGAAACAGGCGCAGCTTTTCCAGTCGATCCGCGCAGGCCAAAAGCGGGACAGCCGCTTCGTCTACCGCACTTTCACGCACGGCTCTTCGCTTTGGCGCGCCTCGATCAAAGTCCAGCTTCTGGAAGAGAACAGCGAAACCCTTCTGCAGGGCCTTTGGAGTCTTGCGGGCGACGCTCAGGCCCACATCCATGCCATAGTCGAGCACGCCGCTCCCAACACCCGCTCGCGGCAGCATTTCCGGGGCGTATTAAAAGACAAAACCCGCTCGAGCTTCGAAGGGAAAATCTACGTCCGCCCGATCGCCCAGAAAACGGAAGCCTACCAGCTCAACCGGAATCTCGTTTTAAGCGACGAAGCCTCCGCCCACGCGAAACCGAATCTCGAGATTTTCGCCGACGATGTGAAAGCCTCCCACGGGGCCACCGTCGCCCAGCTCGATGAAGAAGAGCTCTTCTATCTCCGCTCCCGCGGGCTCGACCTCGATGAGGCGAAACGGTGGCTTGTGAACGGCTTTTGCTCCGAGCTGCTCGAAGAAGCTCCGGCCTCCTTGCGCCCCTCTCTCAAGGAGAGCTATGCGCAGTGAGTTCCCGATTTTTACGCATCATCCCGAGCTGGTTTATCTCGACAGCGCGGCCACCGCGCACAAGCCCCGCTCCGTCATCGACGCACTGACTCAGTTTTACAGCGCCGAATACGCCACGGTGCATAGAGCGATCTACAAGCCTTCTCTGAAGGCGACGGAAAAATACAACTCCGCGCGCGAGGCGGCCCGCTCGTTTCTCAATGCGGCTCATTTCGAAGAGGTCGTCTTTACCCGCGGGACGACAGACGCCCTCAATCTCATCGCGCAATCCTTCGGCCAGCGGCTCGAGCCCGGCGACGAGATCCTCATCTCAGTCATGGAGCACCACTCGAATCTCGTGCCGTGGCAGATGCTCGCCGAAAGAAGCGGCGCGGTTCTCCGCTATATTCCTGTCTCCGCAAACGGCGTCCTTGAGTGGCAGGGGAGGATCACCCCGCAAACCAGAATCATCTCGCTCGCCCACGTCTCCAACGTGACAGGAACCGTCAACCCGATTGGGGAGATTGCGAAAGCCAAACAAAACGCCGTTCTCGTTGTCGATGGCGCGCAGGCCGCGCCCCACATGCCCCTCGACGTCCAGGCGCTTGGCTGCGACTTCTACGCCTTTTCCGGCCACAAATGCTACGGACCTACGGGCGTCGGCGTTCTCTACGGCAAAAAAGAACTGCTGGAAACGATGCCGCCGATTGACGGCGGCGGAGACATGATCGAACGGGTCGATCTCGAGCGCGCCACGTACCAGACCCCGCCGCTCCGCTTCGAAGCCGGCACGCCGATCATCGGCCCGGTGATCGCGCTCAAAGCCGCGCTCGATTTCATCCAGTCTGCCGGCAGAGAGAAGATCGCCGCCTGGGAAGACACACTCCTCCGTAGAGCGCAAAATCAGCTTGCCCAAATCCCGGGAGTCAAACTCATCGGAACGGCGCCTGAAAAAGGGCCGATCCTCACTTTCAACATCGATGGGATCCATCCGCTCGATCTCGCCTCCTATCTCGACCTAAAGCAGATCGCAATCCGCTCCGGCCATCTGTGCGCCCAGCCTGCGCTCCGCGCCTTCGGCTGCGAATCGGCGGCCCGCGCCTCCTTCGGCGTCTATAATACGCTTCAGGAAGTCGACCTCTTCTGCGCCGCGGTCGAACAGGCCTGCGCCCTGCTCGTCCAAAGATAGAATTTCTTAGTCCCAAAATCGGGATTCCTCTAAATTTCCGTTCGGTGAAATTTGAAACAGTGGCTTTTATTGATCCCCAGCATTCTCTCCGCTTTGACTTGGGGGGAGCTGGAGCAGAACAATGCGGAGAAAGTCGGGAGAATCGAACGGCTTTTCCTCCAGGCGATCCGGGAAACCGGAGCGGCTGAGGCGGCTCTTGCTTTGATGGGGTCTTACTCTTACGGGATCGCCTTGGCTGATTCAGATCTTGAGTTCGCCCTGCTCATTCCTTCGGGCCAAAAAAAAGAAACGATTTTTCCTCTCGTCGACCGCTTCTATTCGCTTTGCGAAAAAGAGGGGATTTTCTGGGACCGGAAAGGATGGCATCCGCCGACGGAAAATCTCTTGGCGTATCCCTCGAGCCCAGATCTTCTCGCCACGCCTGCTGAATTGAATTTTCTCAGGCTCCATGCGCGAAGCGTGACGCTCCGCTACGCTCTGTACAACCCTAAATTCGGAGGCGGATCGAGGCTTCTCTACGAGGAATTTTTCAGCCATTGCCCGCAAAAGCGGAAAGAGTTCGGCTCGGTCATTGCCGATGAATACGAGAAGACCCGTTCAGCGATGAAAAGAACGATCTACCATGCAAAAATCCTCAA
>CAYPZU010000088.1:0-1662 GCA_964415395.1 uncultured bacterium | reverse complement strand
CCTCAAACAGCTCTATCTGGGGAGAAAAGGAGCGGGGGGGATAGGAGTTCAGGAGGAGACGTTCACAGTCAAGGGCAGGTGGATCAAACCCACTGTGGAACTGCTCCAATACCTCATTATGGAAAGGGATCTCTATCCTGAAAATCTTTTCGAAGGGATCAGCCTGTTGGAAAGGGAAGGCGTTCTCGACGCTGAATTTGCAGAGCGGATCCGGAGGCAGCTGATTTTCGAAATCGAACTGAGAGAGCGGTTTGGAATGATTGTTTCAACCCGCGATCTGACAGACGAAGAAATTCAGAAGCTATACGAAGGAGCTTCGCTTTTGACAAAGCTCGCAGATAGGGTCGTTAAAAGGAAACCGCTCCGCTGACTGTCAGACCCTGAATGCCTACGTCTCCCACCTGTTTGACCGCGTAAGGGGCTGTGTAGAGCCTGAAGAGCTGCATCTGCTCCGGCCAGGCGTGGAATTCATATCCGACGTCGAGAGTGGCTGAAAAACGCTCGTCCATGAATTCGTAAAACAGCTCGATTCCAAGGCCTACATCGACGCAGGGTTTGAACGACCAGAATTTAAACGTGTTTTTGCTATAGATCTCATCGGCAGGCGAAACGTAGTTGAATGTTTCATTCTCGTGCAGATCGAAATAGCCGCCGAGCAGGGAGGCAGCGGCTTCCCCGTAGAAAGAGAAAACGGAATTGATTTTCCACTTTCCATCGCACCCAATCCGGGGGCCGAGTCCGCGGAAATCGTTTTCGACTTTCATTTTTGAAAATTGAATCTCGTCGGGATTGAGCGGAAGCTGATTCGTCCCTTTCGTGATCATCTTTTGGGTGAGCCTCGCCCCCCGCATCCCAAAATAAGGGCGCATCAAGAGATGGGTTGTGGCGTAGAGCGATTTTCCCATCTCCCAATCCAGACAGTTCAAGACCATCCTGTAGCGGGTCGAAAATTCGCCGAAATCGATCACTCCGTTGCCGGAAACCCAGACGGGGACGACAACTTTTGTCGAAACGCCCAAAACTCCATTTTGGGGATTGATCTGGAAGGAGGCGCTATCGGTATTTTTTCCGTTATAATAAGTCCAGGCGAACGTGTTATCCCATCCGGAAATGGAGAAGGCTCCCGCAACCCGGAAAGAAGGGGTCCAGGGAAGATCGGTGTCTTTGATCCGGAGATTTTGGCGCGCGCTTAAATTAGGCGGGAAAACGGTATTGTAGGCTAAATAGGTCGCCGCCCAGTCGAACGTTTCCGAATTGGCTTTTAAATAAAGAAAATCGGCTGAGATCTCTATGGCCGAACATCTTGCGGGATTGAGGAAATTCAACTCGGTCATGCAAGGGGGGATATGGGGCGTCAGACAGTCCGCAAATCCTTGAGTGAAAAAGACGCAAGCCAAAAACGCATAATTCTTCATTCGCTCTCCTTAGAAAATGACATACCCTTGTACAACGGCCCCGTGGAAAGTCAAGTCGCCTGGATGCTTGAACTCTCCGCTATACTGTCCGACAAAACGAACCCATTCGCTCTGGTTCGGCCAATAATTGACTTCATAGCCGCCCGTCAGACCGGCAGCGAACTTTTCTTTGCTGCCGTGAAAACACAGATCAATGCCAGTCCCAAGGGAAAGCGAAGGGCGGATTGCGTTCCGGGACAGGTTGGAA
>CAYPZU010000087.1:3224-7386 GCA_964415395.1 uncultured bacterium | reverse complement strand
AAGAGGCGGTTATGAGGATCTGGATCTTGGGTTTAATGTTTTTGGCAGGGACTGCTTTTGGGAGCACGATCTCCTTTCCTGTAGAGGCGGCGACGGTTGGAAAGGATATTGTCACTCTCTTCAATACGCTGACGGCTTCTCCCTACAAAGGAACCGGTTCCCAAGTCGCGATCAATACGAAGATGAACGGGCTGATTCCGAACGTGCAGGGGATCGTAGCGTCGACCTACAGCACGATCTTCATCATTTCCTATTTCCCTCCGTCGAGTTTCCAGGTGCAGTACGTCGTAGTTCCCGTCGAGCAGATCACCGAAGTGATCTACTCGCCGACGACGATTCCCTCTTCCGGGTTCAGCTCGGGATCGACCGATCTGGAGATCTATATCGGCTTAAACCACCGGGGCTACGACATCTCCGAAATCGTCAACCTGCTGATGACGCAAACCCCTTATAAAACAAGCAGATCCAAGGTCAATCTCCAGACGACGCTCACGGGCCCCTTCTACGCCTCATTTTCTGGCGGATTGATCCAGAACGTCAAGGAAGTGACCGTGATTGGAAACGGAACCCAGATGATCGTCGCCTATTTCTACACCTCGGGTGTAACGGCTTATGTTGTTGTAACTCCGGATGAAGTTACAGCAATTAATTACATTCCGTAATATCTCTGAATAAGATAACTTTCATGGTATGAAAGGGTGTTTATTTACACTGGCTGTTTTGGTTCAGAAAGACAGGCATCTTCTGCCGCTGACGCTCGACTCTCTGGGCGGGCAGGAGCAGGGCGCCTTCGAGGTGGTTTTGCTCGATGGCGAAGGATCCGGCCGCCTTTCCGATTTGGCTGAAAGGTATCCAGACCTTCCGATCCGGGTCCGCGATGGCTCGGGCCGGCGGCTCGGCGAGCTGATGAACCTGGGTCTTGAAGCCGCCCGGGCTCCTTACGTTCAATTCCTTGAGCCGGGGGATCGATATATTTCCCCTCACGGCCTAAGCTACCTGTCCGAACTGATCCAGGAGACCGGCGAGCCTCATCTCGTCTACTCGGGCTTTCTGCTCCGGCACCCGCATGAAGCGCCCCGCGCGGTCAGTTTTTCCCTGAATCTCGATCTTCTTCATAAAGGAACCTCTTTCCGGTCCGCCTGGTTTTCAAGAAAAGCGGTTCAGGAAATGGGAGGGTTCCTTCCCCATCTCTCCCATCGGCCCGCCTTTGATTTCTTTTGCAAGTTGTTTGCCAGGAGAGATTTAAGAGCTGTCTACAGCCGCCGCGTGATCACCGATTCAGAACCGCGCAGACCCCGCGCCGCGGATGTGATCGGGTATGCGAACGAGACGTGCCGGATTCTCTACCGCCATTTCGGCCTTTGGCGCGCTCTCCGCTGGATCTTCGTCCAGGATCACGTCAAAATGTTCCATTGGGCGATCGTCGAGCTGCGCGAAGCCTTCTGGCATCGCGAACGGTAAATTCAATATTGCGGCTGCTTGCTGACCCAGCGCTTGATCCACGCGTCGAGCGAGACTTTTCCCGGTCCGAAGGTGAATACAATGAGGGCTGTGATCAGATAGGGGAATGGCTCCTGGGCCACCAGAAGATGCGGTTCAGTCACGAACCGGAAATTCGACAGGTGGGGGGCGTGGGCTGTCCAGAGGGCCGAGAACATAATCACGGCGATGGGGATGGCGGCTAGGCGCGAAACCAGCCCGAGAAAGAGGAAAATCCCGCAGAGAAGCTCCAGGATTGCAACCAGATAAGCGAGGAATTCGGGGTGGCCGAAGTGGAGCGAAGTGAAGAACTGAACCACTTTTTCCATGTTGTGGAGCTTGGCCATTCCAGTCAGAATCAGCTGATGGCCCCAGGTGAGGCGCATGTAAAGCAAAAATACGCTTTGCAGATTATTCCCTAGAGAAATCACAAAACCGTAGAGAAGGTCGAGGATTCGAAGAATGGGGTTGGCAAAGGTCATGGCCGGATTTACCGAATTTTTTCCTTAACATGAAGGGGAAAGGTTTAAAAAACAATTATTTTTAGTGGGTTTCAGTCGGGAAAATGGTATACTCATCCGCGCTATGCAAGAAATTTGTTCTTTGAATCTTGAAGAATTGAAGGCCTGGATGGAGCAGAACGGGGAAAAACCGTTCCGCGCCGCTCAGGTGTACGACTGGATTTACGCGAAAGGGGCTCTCTCTTTCGAAGGGATGACGAACCTCGGGCGCGACCTCAGAGCCAAGCTCGCAGGCAAACTCGGTTTTCCGGTTTTGAAACTGCTCCGCACTCTTGAGTCGGATGATAAAGAGACCATCAAGTTCCTCTGGGAACTGCCCGACCAGAAACGGGTCGAATCGGTCCTAATTCTATCCGGAGACAGAAGAACCGTCTGCGTTTCATGCCAGGTCGGCTGTCCCGCCCGCTGTGCGTTCTGCGCCTCCGGCAAAGAGGGGCTAATGCGCAATTTAAGCCCCGCCGAGATCGTCGAGCAGGTTCTCCACATCGACCGCACTTTGAAAGAGAAAGGGGAGCGGGTCTCCCACATTGTCTTTATGGGAATGGGCGAGCCGATGGAAAATTACAGCGCAGTCGTTAAAGCGATCCAGATTTTCAACTCTGCCGAGGCGTTCAATATTTCCCAGCGGCGGATCACCGTTTCGACTGTGGGCGTTGTGGAAGGGATTCATAAATTGGCAAAAGAAGAGCTGACGGTGAACCTCGTCCTCTCGCTCCATGCCCCGAATCAGCACATCCGAAAAAAAATCATCCCTTACGCCCGCCGCTATCCGCTCGAGGAAGTCCTTCTTGCTATGGACGCATACGCTCGGGAAACGAAACGGGATATTACTTTCGAGTACACGCTTCTCGCCGGCATCAACGACCGCGCCGAGCATGCCAGGGAGCTTTCCCAGCTCCTGATGGGCAAGCAGTGCACCGTCAACCTCATCCCCTACAATCCCGTCGACGGCCTTCGCTTGAACCGCCCCGAAAAAGAGGTCATCGAAGACTTCCGCGCCATCCTCGAAGAAGCGGGGATCAACACCACCTGGCGTTATACGAAGGGCAAAGACATCGCGGCGGCCTGCGGGCAGCTCGCCTTGCAAAAAGCATAGCCTTTCTGCTATTAGAAATCTTATGAACCTTGTAGACCAACTCCGCAAAGCATTTGAGCCCCATTCCGAGATCGAAAGGGCTCAATCCCAGCAGGCTTACCTAAAGGATCAGTTTCCCTTTTTAGGCATATCCAAACCGATCCAGCAGAAAATCTGCGCCCAGGTGTTTCCTGAAGTCCCTTTCTCTTCTCTCGAAGAGACGGCTCTTGAGCTTTGGGCTGCCGGGGAGCGGGAGTTCCACTACGCGGCGCTCGATTTTGTCCTCTACCACAGGAAGAAGTGGGAAAAGAGGCATCTTGAGCTTTTTGAGAAGCTTGTCCGGACTCATTCGTGGTGGGATACGGTCGACACGATCTCTGTCCACCTCATTGGGCCCCTTCTTATGGAGCATCCCGAACTGGTTTCCGCGCGCGACCGATGGCTGGCCGACTCCGATTTCTGGGTCCGCAGATCGGCCCTCCTGTTTCAGCTCCGCTGGAAAGAGCGAACCGATGAGAAGTGGCTTTTCTCCGCCTGCCTCAAGCTGGCCGGAGAAAAAGAATTTTTCATCCGCAAGGCGATCGGCTGGGCGCTCCGCGAATATGGGAAAACAGCTCCCGCCGCCGTGAAGAAATTTCTCGAGGAAAATAAACAGATCCTCAGCCCGCTTTCCTACCGCGAAGGCGGCCGTCTGATCGACGCCTGTTGATTTATTTCAGGCAGATCCTTTAGTCTCCTCAAAATAAAAAACATGAACCCGGCGCACTATTTTACTCTTCTCCGGATCGTGCTCAGCCCGCTCTTTCCCGTGCTCTATCTTGAGTACGAACGGTTCGGGATCCCCCTCGTTTTGCTTCCCTACCTGATGCTCGGACTGCTCATCATCTGCGAATTTTCCGATCTATTCGACGGGATGCTCGCCCGGAAGCGGAATGAAGTGACCGACCTCGGCAAAGTCCTCGATCCGATGGCCGACAGCATCACTCACATTTCCCTTTTTCTCACCTTCACGCAAGGAGTTATCCAGCTCCCGATTCTCCTCGTCTTCGTCTTCCTCTACCGCGACCTGTTCATCAGCACGCTCCGA
>CAYPZU010000087.1:0-3214 GCA_964415395.1 uncultured bacterium | reverse complement strand
ATCAAGGCCGTCATGCAGGCAGCCGTCGTCTTCCTCATCCTCCTCCTCATGATCCCCTACACAACAGGGGTCCTCTCTCTCGCTCTGCTCCAGCAGATCAGTCTTTTCGCCGTCGGCGCCGCCGCCCTTTACACCGTCATCTCCATCGGCGATTATGTCGGAGCCAACTGGCTCTACATCAAAAAAGCCATCCAGAATTGAAAAGAATCCGCTGAGCAGTTAAATCCCAGAAAAAGGGATTTGCATGGACAAAGAAGTCATTATCGTTACGGGTAGCTGCGGCCGGATCGGGGCGAACGTCGTTCGGAGGCTGGGCGAAAAATACAAGATCGTCGGCTTCGAGCTTCTGAAAGCCATCTACGCAGCGCCCAGCGAAGAGCTGGTTCCTGTCGATCTCTCCTCCGATGAGAGCGTCCACCAGGCGTTCATGCATATCAAGTACTTCTACGGCTCCAAAATCGCCTCGGTCGTCCACCTCGCCGCCTATTACAGCTTCGACCAGCAGCACTCGCCTCTCTATGAAAAAGTCACCGTGCAAGGCACCGAAAGGCTTCTGAAGGCGCTCCAGGGATTCGAGGTCGGCCAATTCATCTTTTCAAGCACCATGCTCGTCCATGCGCCCTGCAAGCCCGGCCATCCGATCAAGGAAGAAGATCCCGTCGTCCCGAAATGGGATTACCCGCTCTCCAAAGTCCACACTGAGAAAGCGATCCACGAAATGCGCGGCAGTATGCCGTCGGTCATCCTCCGGATCGCCGGAGTGTACGACGACCACTGCAACTCGATTCCCATCAGCCATCAGATCCAGCGGATTTACGAAAAGCAGCTCGAAAGCCGCCTTTTCTCCGGCGATGTCAATCACGGCGCCTCTTTCCTCCATATGGACGATCTTATTGATGCAATTGTGATGGCAGTGGAAAAAAGAAAATCGCTCCCGCCCGAATCGACCTTCCTCATTGGAGAGCCGAAAACCCTCAGCTACGATCAGCTTCAAAGGCAGATTTCGCGCCTCCTTTTCAACCGTGAATTCAAGACCTGGCGCGTCCCGAAACCGATCGCCAAATTGGGGGCATGGATGCTCGGGCACATCCCTTTCATGCCGAAACCGTTCATCAAGCCCTGGATGATCGATCTGGCCGACGACCACTACGAGATGGATATTTCCAAAGCGAAGAAAATGCTCGGTTGGGCGCCCAAGCACAGCCTCGAGACAACGCTGCCGATCATGATTGCCGAGCTGAAAAAAGATCCTGCGGCCTGGTACAAGCGGAACCGCCTCCAAATGCCCTAAGAAGAGAAATAACAGGATGGGCAGGATAAATGAGAAAGCCTCCGGGTGCAAACGGAGTTTGCAGCTCGCGCCAAAGGCGCAGCCAGCCTCATGAATTGAGGCTGAACCCGGCGGCTCTCAATTAAGTATCCTTCCTATCTTGCCGGTTCGCAGAGCGAACCGATATCCTTCCCATCCTGTTATTTTTTTACTAATTTAGCGGGCGGCTGCCAGAGGCTGCGATGCTGCAGCGAGCAGTTTGCGATAGAGCTTCAGATAATCCTGAGCTGGTTTTTTCCAGCTCGAGTCGTGCTGCATACAGCGGCGGATGAGAGACTGGAACGCAGACGGTTCATTGTTGTAGAGCGCAAAGGCCCGCTTCAGAGCGGAGTTGAGCGATTCTTTTGTCGGTTTGGGGAAGACGAACCCGTTTCTCTGCTGGACCGGGACTGCAGGATCTTCGCAGTCGAAAACAGTGTCTTTAAGACCGCCTGTGGAACGGACGATCGGGATCGTGCCATAGCGCATGCCGATCAGCTGCGTCAGCCCGCAAGGCTCGAAAAGGGACGGGACGATCGTGAAGTCCAGCCCTGCGAAAAGAAGATGGGCCAGCTCCTCGTCGTAGTTCAGATGCAGGAGCGCCTGGCTTGAGGCGGAAAATTCAGCTTTCAGCTTTTCGAAATGGGCCTGGATTTTCGGGTCGGGCGAAGAGCCGAGGAGAAGAAAAGTTCCTCCGGCTTGGATTGTTTGGCGCAGCGCTTCCTCGATCAGTTCCGGGCCTTTTTGGGGCACGAGGCGGGTGACGGTTCCTACCCAGGGGCCTTTCAAGGTTAAGTGGGGGTGTTTTTTGAGGATCGCTTCTTTGTTTGCCTGCTTGGCTTTTTGGATCGCAGAGAGAGACGACGCTGCGTCGAAATGGGCTGCCAGAGCGGGATCTGAGGCGGGATTCCAGAGCGTGAAGTCGATCCCGTTCAAAATGCCCGACAATTTTGGCTGGATCTTCCGGAAGGTGGGTTCCAGGTGGAATCCCATCTCGCGGGTGAGGAGTTCTTTGGCGTAAGTGGGGGAGACGGCGTTCACGGCGTCGGCATAGACGATGCCTCCCTTCAGAAGATTGATCGACTTCGGGTTGGCGTCGTCCTGGAGCCTGTCTTTTGTCAAATAGGCAGAGCCGGAAAGGCCGACCGCGTCGAGATCAGCGGCGGCGCATTTTCCCTGATACTCGCTATTGTGGATCGTCAGGAGAATTGATTTAACCTGGATTTCTCCTGCGAAAAGGCCGCGGACCAGGGGGGCGCAGAGGGAGGCGTGCCAGTCGTGGAGGTGGAGGATGTCGATCGGCTGCTTTTTCAGCTTGTGATATTCGAGGGCGGCCCGGGAATAGTAGATGAAGCGGGCGATGTCGTCCTCGCAGCCGTAGATTTTTCCGCGGTGGAAAAAACCCGAGCTGTGGCGCGCTTCGAGGAGATGGAGGCGGCATCCTTCAGAGGTTCCGCACCACATCGCATTCGCGTGGAGGGCTCCTTTCTCAAGGCATTTAAAATCAGGGACTTCGAGGCGAAGGTTTTCGATTTTCTTCAGATCGATAAAATCGTATTTAGGGAGGATCACGTCGACTTCCAGCTCAGGGTAGCGCGACAGCTCGCGCGATAGCCCGAGCAGCACCTCTCCCAGGCCTCCCGCTTTGGCCAGGGGAGAAAATTCAGCGGAGATTTGAACGATCCTCATAGTCCTTCCTATAGAGGTTCAAGGGGGTAAAATAAAACTATTTATTTGAACCTCGAGGAGAGACGGACTCTTCTTGCATAATATTTAGTGAGTTAGCTAACATGGTTCCTGTTTTTGAATTTCTCATCTGGCGGACGAAGAGTTCGCGTTTATGATGGGGCGTCGCCAAGCGGTAAGGCAGCGGTTTTTGGTACCGCCATGCGGAGGTTCGAATCC
>CAYPZU010000086.1:0-7398 GCA_964415395.1 uncultured bacterium | reverse complement strand
GCGACTACGTCCGCGTCAAGAAAGAGCCACTCAAAAAAGAAGAAACCGAATGGTCCAAAGCCCGGATGATGACGGCTGCGGTCGACAGGCAGATCGTAATTCAGGGAGCCCGGAAGATGGCCGAAGCGGCGCTTCAGGGACAGGTTGCGCCTATGGTCCGCGACGCGCAGCACTTGGGAGAGTTTTACGATGCGGTATATGGAAGCGACATCGCAAAAATGGACGGGAGTTATGGAGAAGATCGGATCTTCAACCGCGCGCTCCACATGTTCAAGACCCAGACCGAACGCCTTGCGCAGGCCGACAGGCTTCGCGCTCCGCTGATCAGAGCCGACTTGGCGGCAACGAAAAAACGTTCCCGCGAGATGGAGTCGCTGATGCAGATGGCGGGCGTCACTTCGTTCTACCGCTCCTGGATCATCGATATTATCGCAATGGAGCAGCTGGCTAAGGCGAACCCTGCTTTCCGCGACCGTTTCAACTGGTTTTTAAGCCAGATGAAAACCGTCACTCCGTTTATTTTCCAATTCCTAAACCGGTTCCCCGAGGAATTCCGGCAGCTTGAAAAGATCATGGGAGATATCACGAAAGAAACGGGACGCTTCCCCGAAGCGGCAGAAGTGGCAAGGCGATTCGGCAGAAGCCCTGCGGAAATCCGCGCTCTATTGAGCCGCTCTCTCGCTGGGATCCAGAAAGAAATCAAGATCATGAAGATCGCCTTTAAAGACCTTCAGGTCGCCGAATCGAGCGCCCGCGTTCAGGAGCGCCGCAACCAGCTGCTGCTGCAGCTCTTCCCGAACGACGGCCCTCTGCGCGCGCAGATTGGAAACGCGATCGGCAGGATTCTCAACGGGCTTACGAAAGTGACGCTCGCTTTGGAAGAGCTCCTCAAGAAGAACGTCACCGAGCTGTCTCAGCTCCATGACGAGGTTCTCGAAGCCTATGCCGGAGCTAGCGAAGAAGTGTTCCACGGAGAGCTGCTCCGGTCTCAGGAGAAGCAGAAGATTATGGCTCAGCGGAATGAGGAAGAGGCGATCGCCCATTACTTCCCGGCTCCTGTCAAGAAGCCAGGCGGCCTGAGAGTTCATCTGCCGCCTCCTCCGCCTCCCACAGACATCGAGATGAGCAGTTTTTCAGTCTAACCTTTAATATCTCCCGACAGGACGGCATGGATTGTCTTGTCAGGGAGATAGAGGTTGAGCTGTCCGTCCTGCGTTAGAGAATGGCAGACGCCGACCCATTCTTTTTTCCCGTCATAGCAGCGGACTGTCTGCCCTTTGTAAGCCAGGAGATTTTCAAACTGGTTGTGGAAAGGAGCGAACCCTTCTTTTTTAAATTTTTCTAAATCGGAAGCAAACTGCTTCTGGATCTTTTTCAGAAGAGCCTCTTTATTCCAGCTTTTCCCCGTTTCGATCTTCAAAGAGGTCGCCGGCTTGTCGATTTTCGCAAGGTCGGAAGATTCCATATTCACGTCGACGCCGATTCCCAAAAAGATGTCGACCCGCTTTTCGTGGAAAGCCGTTTCGCAGAGCACGCCGGAAACCTTTTTTCCATGGAGGTGCACGTCGTTCGGCCATTTGATTTTCGGGTGAAGCCCTTCATTCAGAAGGACTGAGGCGAAGCTGAGCGTCATCACCTGGCCCAGGCTGATTAAATGGAGGGTATTGACAGGGAGCTGGAAGCAGAACGTCGCGTAGAGATTGACCCCGCGCGGCGAAATCCAGGTGCGCTGGAATCTCCCTCTGCCCGCCGTCTGCTCTTCCGCCGAAACGCATGTGATTTTATCCGGCGCGAATTCAGAGGCGTGCTTCTTTGCATAAGTATTGGTTGAATCGACCGAATCTAAATGGACTGTGACGACTTCCATATTTTTCTCCATAAATGAAGAGAAGTTGATTCTAACCGATGGCGCGATTACAATTCCACGATATGTGGGATCACCGCGTCATATCGAGAATCGACCTCAGGATTTTGCCGCTCGTTTTTTGTTTGATGGCGATCAGCCTGCTGGTGATCTCTTCCATGACCGGCAGCGGCAGCGAGATCGAAACCGTTTCCTTTTGGACGCCGCTGGTCAAAAGCCAGATGCGCTGGTTTTTCCTCGGCTGGGTCGTCTTCTTCGTCTGCTCCGCCTTCGACTACCGGAAGCTCCGCGACTGGAGCCTCCCTCTCTATTTTCTCACGATCGTTCTCCTCGTCGGCCTCTTTTTTGTGAGCCCGATCCAGAATGTCCATAGATGGTACCGGATTCCGGGCCTGGCCAGCTTTCAGCCGTCGGAGCAGGCTAAGCTGATTGTCGTTATTGTTTTGGGCTGGTTTCTGGAAAGAAGGGGATCGGGGGTCGGCTCGCTGGCCTCGGCATGCCAGATGGGGCTGATCGCGGGGGTGCCGTTTCTCCTGATTTTGAAGCAGCCCGACCTGGGGACCGCCCTGATCCTTTTCCCCATCGTTCTCGTTATGGGGTATTTTGCCGGGGTTCATCGAGGCGTCCTCCGGTTCCTCATGGGCTGCGGGATTTGCGGCCTTTTTGCGGCAAGCCTCCTCTTCCTCGGGGTTTTGTCCCACGATGAGATGCGCCCCTATTTCACGAAGGTTTTGAAGGAATACCAGTACGAGAGGCTGAACCCTAACACCTACCACCAGAAGGCCTCCCAGACGGCGATCGCCATCGGCGGGCTGACGGGAACCGGGTGGCATCAAGGAAATTTTTCAGGCGGAAAATGGCTGCCGGCTTCCCATACCGATTCAGTCTTTGCGGCTTTTGGGGAGGAGTTTGGTTTTGTGGGACTTGTATTCCTGCTGTTCCTTTTTTACGCTTTGATCTATTTTAGTTTCCAGGTGGCGGCAGTGGCTAAGGACCCCTTCGGACGGCTTTTAGCGGCCGGCCTGGCGGCCTATCTTGCGATGCACGTGCTGGTCAACATCGGGATGATGTGCGCGCTCCTGCCGATATCCGGGGTGCCGCTGATTTTCATCACGTACGGGGGAAGCTCCCTTTTGACCACCATGGCGGCTCTCGGCCTCCTCCAGAGCGTATATAGCAGAAGGTTCATGTTTTAGAACTGAAGGTCAGCATGTTTAAACACACATTCATCTTCTCTCCCGGCTCTTGGAGCGGCGAAGGAAAAATCGTCCTCAATATGGTTGAGGAAGAGCTCATCTTCAACACGAACTGGGCCGTCCAGAACCGCGATTTCGCGGGCAAAGTGACTTGCGCGCAGGATATCCAGATCCAGGGTCTCTCCGAGAATATGCGCAACGAACTGACTTTTTACGATTTCCAAACCAAGACGTTTTCAGTCGACATGGAAAACCAGAACGTCGGCCGGATCGTCGGGACCGGAGTTTTCGACGATAACCTGATCGCCTGGGAATTCAAGAACAACGACATGAATTTCGAAGGGTTTGAGACCTACAGCCTGCAGGCCGATGGGAGCTACCTGATGAAAGGGGAGTATGTGACCAGCGACCAGTTCCGCACCCAGATCGAGGCGCGCATCTGGCTCCAGTCGAACGAAGCCCCTCCCGGCGCCGATGAATCGCAGGAAAACGAGGAAGAGCCATGAAAAAACGTTGGATTCCCCTTCTGATTTTCGCCGCCTGCGCCTCTGGAGGCAGCATCACTACGATGGACAGTTTCCACGAGATTCCTCTCGGGGCCAGCTCCCAGCAGGTCGTCGCCGCCATCGGCAAGCCCTCTACCGTCAATAAAAAGGACGACGGCACAATTGAATACGAATATGTCGAGCGGATCAAGATCGGCGCCCGCGACGCCCAGGAGCGGCGCTACATCATCGTCATCAAAGACGGCATAGTCGTCTCGAAGCGGGTGAAGCAGAGCTCTCCTCTGCCCTACGGTTTCGACAGCTACGAGATGCAGACCACTCAAAACGGCGATTCGGAAGCTCCCGCTCCCGAGAAATAGCAGGCTTTTTCAGGCGCTCTCTGCAGAGTCGATATTCCCCCTCAGCAAACTGAGGCGATCTTCATCGGCGGGCTTCTCTGCTTTATTCCACCACAGAGGGCCGCCGCTTGCCAGATAAGCCAAATTCAGGACCAAAAGAACGGGAGATAAGAGGATCCCCAGAGCGACCTGGAGGATTCTTCCCAGGCGGCTTTGTGTGAAAGAGTCATTTGTCGGGCCATGAAGGTAGGGAGTGAAAGCTGCAAAGCAGGGCAGGACCTTTTGGTAAATCTTCCAGGCTGGGCCCGGCTCAAATTCAAGCGGGTCGGCCGTCACAGCAAGCTGGATCTTGCCGCCTACTCCCGTATCGAATGTTTTCCCATTCAAATTTAAAATCGCTCTTCTCGCCGCTGAGGAAATCATCATCCTCTCCGGGAGCTCGCTCCCTGCGCCGTCGAGATCTTTGATCATTCTTTCAAGGTCGCTTAGGCGGGAGTCCGTTTTGGCCGCAGCGAGTAAAATTTTTACCACCTCTCTTCTGTTTTCGCCTGTGATGCTTAAAGTAAAATCGCCGAAGTGGGATAAGTCTATTAATTTCTTTCTTAATTTCTCAATATTCTGAGCGAGTAAAATTTTAATTCCATCGGCTTCTATCTCAGGAAGCATGGTTTCTCTTTCAATCAGAGCCGAGCGATGTCTTTCAATGGTATCTAACAAATCACTGACAGGTGAATTTTTAATTGCAAAGCACATATTAATTCCTGATTACCCTTTACTATTATTTGCGAACTGGAAATCAATTATACTCGCTTTATTTAATAAAAGTAACTGAAATGAATTAGTTGTCTGCAGCCTGTCAAATAAAAAAGAAAGAAGATGCCTGGCGCGGATTAGGTGTTTTTTGAATTCGAAATCTTTAAGCGCGGAGCATCAATTTGTAGACGAGATGGAACGATTCGTCTTCTTCCAACTCTTTACGGGCGGCTTCTCTCAGCTGCTGCAGGCTGGCGATAGCCGTGCTGAGCCGATCGTATTTCGTAATCGTGGGATCTCCATCTGAAATGTCGACCTGGAACCGTTTCCTCGCTTGAGGGCTGAATACATCCTTGGCGACAAATACGCATCGGGCCAGAAGATCGAGCGTCAGGCAAGGTTTGTCAGCCGATGGCGTCAGCTCACCGATCAGATCTGTGGAAACCATCACTCTGTCGTCTTTCTCGAGGAATTTTTCCCGCTTCATGAAATTGCGCAGCTTGAATTCTTCAGCGACTGCGGCGGGAGCCTGCTTGCCGTCTTCTTTCGGAGGCGCAAATCCGTCGATTTCTGCTACCGCTTCCAGAAACGCCCCTGCATCGCGCTGTTCAAATACCGCTTTGGCTACAAACGAGCATCTCTGGAGGAGTTGCGAAGATAGGGGAAAGTTTTGGGAAGGAACCTGCGAGAGGCAGCCAACCGTGTTCCAAGAGAGGAGCGCATAGCGGCCTGATTGCAGCAGTTCTCTTGCGTGAGATAGAGCGGGATTTACATTTTGTACAGGCGAGATGTCCGATGCCATATTGATTCTCCATTTTTGCCCAAATTTATAGAGAAATAGATCATAAAATGCATCTGCTTCAGTTGCCTCTGGCAAAAATTTCAGCCGATGGTTTAAGATCGCGCGCCATTTAAAAATCCAGGTTTACAGAAAACCTGGCGCAACAAGGAGAGTGCTTATGACAACGACATCGATTTCAGTATCCGCTTTGGCCGATTGGGCTACCAACCGCCTGCTCGACGCCAGGCAGCCGCCGATTCCTAGAGGCGAAAGAAACCTGGCGTTCCGGATCAGCAAATTCAATAACCTCGTGATGGGATTCAACGTCTCGACGGGGCTGCTGGTAGCGGCGTTAGCCTCGGTCTTCTTTTTATCGAGCCTGCATATTGCAGTCGGGTTGGCGATTTTAGGGATCGCGATCCGCTGGGGAACGGGAAAGGAACTGTTGGAGTATTCCGAACCGGACGACGGAGATCATGTGGCGGCGATGCGGCTGGCGTTCAATAACTGGATCGGAAGAAGAGACGACAGGGCAGGGGAGCGGATTTGCCAGAAGATTGGCATAGCAGCTATTGCTGGATGGAATCCAGACCGTCTTTTGGTCGAACGGGTGGCTATTTTGAAAAACAGGATTCCTGCAGACGCAAGAGCCTAAAGAGAAAACGAGACGCCGAGGGTCACTCGGCGTCTTGCTTCAAGCTTACGCTTTGATTTTAATGTCGACGCCCGCTGCGACAGGAAGGACTTTGAGTTTGTCGATCGTGTCGAGGGTCGGGTCGAGCAGATCGAGAACGCGGATATGCGTCCTCATCTCAAACTGCTCGCGCGACTTGCGGTCGACGTGGGGCGAACGGAGAACGGTATAGATCTCGCGTTTGGTTGGAAGAGGGATCGGGCCCACGACGCGGGCGCCGGTTCTCTTCGCCGTTTCGACGATATCCTGTACCGAACGGTCCAGCATCCGCTGATCGAAAGCTTTGAGTCGGATGCGTATTTTTTTTCTGGGTGCTTTTGCCATAAATTACTTCTTGCAGATTTCTTCTTGGATTTTGGTTGGGACGCGCTCAAAATGGCTTGGTTCCATCGTATAGGTGGCTCTACCTGAAGTCATTGAGCGGAGCTGCGTCGAGTATCCGAACATCTCGCTGAGCGGTACCTGAGAGGAGACGATGATCGTCCCTTTCGTCGATTCCTGCCCGAGGATCTGGCCGCGGCGGCGGTTTAAGTCGCCGATGACGTCGCCCACGCTGGTTTCCGGCGTAGTTACGTCGACCTTCATGATCGGCTCGAGAATGACAGCCTTCGATTTGCGGGCTGCATCTTTAACCGCCATAGAGGCGCAGATCTTAAAGGCCATTTCGTTGGAGTCGACCTCGTGGTAGGAGCCGTAGGTGATCGACACTTTCATGTCGATCAGAGGATAGCCGGCGAGAACGCCTGTAGCCAATCCTTCTTCGATCCCCTTGATACATGCAGGGATGTATTCTTTCGGGATCACGCCGCCCACGATCTTGCTGACGACTTCGTTTCCTTTGCCCGCTTCGTTCGGTTCGATCTCGAGACAGACGTGCGCGTACTGGCCGCGTCCGCCCGACTGCTTGACGTACTTCGTTTCCGAAGAACCCGCCATCGTGATCGTCTCTTTGTACGAAACTTCCGGCTTGCCGACGTTCGCCTCTACCGAGAATTCGCGGAACATCCGGTCGCGGAGGATCTCCAGGTGGAGCTCTCCCATTCCCATGATGATGGTCTGGCCCGTTTCCTCGTTCGTTTGAACGCGGAACGTGGGGTCTTCTTCCGAGAGGGCCGAAAGAGCCAGCGAGAGCTTCTCGCGGTCGGCTTTCGACTTCGGCTCGATGGCCATCGAGATGACCGGATCGGGGAAGTTCATTTTCTCCAGCAGGAGCGGCTTCTCTTCGATGCAGAGGGTGTCGCCGGTGCTGGTATACTTCAGGCCGAT
>CAYPZU010000085.1:0-7572 GCA_964415395.1 uncultured bacterium | reverse complement strand
GCCCCGCACACTCCTTATTCCTCCTGGACGCCTCTTAAGGGCAATACGATGGTTTCGGCCAAGCATTGCCAGCCCCTCATTCCTCCTTCCTTCGACAGTTCCGAGCTCAACCTGGCGGAGCTGATCGATATTGCGCTGCAGAACAATCCCTCGACCAAAGAAACCTGGGCGAAAGCAAGGTCCTATGCGGCTCAATACAGTCAATCCCTCAGCAGCTTCTACCCCTCGGGGAAAATATCGGCGACCTATTTTAGAGACAAAGGAACATTTATTAGCCCGCTGGCGCCGACCGAATATTATTATACGCAGGGCGGTCCTGATCTCTATATTTCGTACACCCTCTTCGATTTCGGGCAGAGAAGCGCCGCAGCGGTCGCCGCGCGCGAAGCCCTTTACTATGCGGACTTCAGCCACAATCAGAACATCCAGACCGTGATGCAGACGGTGATGGACAATTACTACTCCTATCTTTACCAGTTAGCGGCTCTCAGAGCGAATGAGGCCGATTTGGTGAATGCGCAAACCTCTTTAGACGCTGCGAATGAAAAGTTTTCTCTCGGATTGGCGGCTCTTGGCGATGTGGCTCAGGCAAGGACTCAGTATTTGCAATCGAAAATCAATCTGACGACCCAGAAATTCAATGTTGAGAATGCTTTTGCCCAGCTCGCATCTGACATTGGACTCCCAGCGACGATCGCTTTCAAAGTCCAGCCCCTTCCCGAACAGATCCAGGCCGATCCGGCGCTGGATAGCGTCGAAGAGCTTGTTTGCAAGGCCCAGGCCCAGCGCCAGGATTTCCTGGCTGCTCAGTCGAATGTGAAGTCGAAAGAGGCGGCGCTTTTAGGCGCCAAGCGGGCCGTGCTCCCCGTTTTCTCAACTACGCTCGATGCGGGCCGTTACTGGTTTAACGAAGGGTTCGAAGAGAAGTTTTTCCATTGGAACTGCCTTTTCAGCGTTTCCATGCCCATCTTCGAGGGATTCTACTATCGGAACCAGATCCGGGACGCCGAAGCCCGGGTCGAGCAATCGCGCGCGGAGCTGCTTCAAATGGAGCTTGCGATTATCCAGAATGTCGCAATTGCTCATGTGGGAGTGAAGACCGCAGCCCAAAATCTCTGCGATACAGAAGAATATTTGAAAGCCGCCGAACTCGAATTCAACATCGCCTTGACCAGCTATAAGGCGGGGACGGCGACCATTCTCGACGTCTTGTCGGCGCAAAGTTCTCTGGCCGACGCCCGTTCGAAAAAAGCCGAATCGCAGAAAAATTGGTTTACCGCCCTTGCTGCGATTGCCTACGCGACCGGCTCCCTTTGCACAGGACCTGAGGAGGCCGCATGCGCTACGCAGTAATCGTTCTTCTTCTCCTCGCGGGCTGCAGCGAAGAAAAAAAAGAAGCGCCTGCGCAGGTTTTCCCGGTTAAAATTGCCCGGTCTGAAGCCAAAGACATTCCCATTTTCCTGGAAGGGCTGGGGCATGTGGAGCCGATTACGAGCATCCAGGTTCGCTCCCGCATCGAAGGGGAGCTGACCGGCGTCTGTTTCAGCCAGGGCCAGGAAGTGAAAAAGGACGATCTTCTCTTCACGATCGACTCAAAGCCCTATGAAGCCGCCTTGAACGAGGCGAAAGGGGCGCTCGAGCAGAGTCTGGCCGATCTCGCGATTGCTGAAGAGAAAGTGAAGCGGTACAAAACGCTGGTCAAAGATGAATACTATTCCCAGATCGACTACGAAACCCTGCAGGCCAACTATGCATCCACTTTAGGGATAGTTCAAAGAAACCGCGCTGCTGTCGACCGCGCTGCGATCAACCTCGACTACTGCTGGATTTACGCTCCCATCGACGGTCTGACCGGGATTCTGCAAATCGATTTCGGAAATTTGATCAAGGCAGACGGAAGCCAATCTCTCGTTACGCTCAACCAGATCGATCCGATCTTTGTTACCTTTTCAGTCCCGGAGATCCAATTGCCCCGGATCCAGAAGGCGATAAAACAGAGCGGAGCGCCGCTCAAGGTGATCGCCGCCTATGAAGATTTTAAAGTGGAAACGTTCGAGGGATGCCTGTACATGCTCGACAATCAGGTCGAGGAGAAAACAGGGATGATCAAGCTCCGGGGGATATTCCAAAACCAGGAGCGGAATTTATGGCCCGGGCAGTTCATCCGAACCCGGCTTCTCCTTTACATTTCCCAAAAAGCGATTACGATGCCTTATTCAGCTGTGGTCATGACCCAGCATGGACCGATTGCTTTTGTGCTTAAAGGAGACCATACGGTTGAGCAGCGGGCCCTTAAATTGGGGCAGAGGCAGGAAGACGCCGTGATTGTCCTCGAAGGGATCCAGGCTGGGGAAGAAGTCGTGACTGAAGGGCAGCTCAATCTGTTCAACGGGGCCAAAGCCTCGGTCAAGGGAGGATAGGTGAGCCTTTCCGAGCCGTTCATCCGACGCCCTGTCATGACCGTTCTGATTACGCTGTCGGTGTTTTTCATCGGCGCCGTCTCCTATTTCGCCCTTCCCGTCAGCGACCTTCCGAACGTCGATCTTCCAACGATTCAGGTGACGGTTCTCTATCCCGGCGCCAGCCCCGAGACGATGGCCAATTCGATCGCCACTCCCCTCGAACAGCAATTCTCCTCGATCCAGGGGATCAATACGATTTTTTCCACGAGCAATACAGGCTCCTCGAACATCATTTTGCAGTTCAGCCTCGCCCGCAACATCGACGCGGCGTCGACCGACGTCCAGGCGGCGATCAGCAGAGCCCAGCCCCTGCTCCCTTCGGATCTGCCCAACAATCCCACTTATGAAAAAGTCAATCCGGCGGCGACTCCAGTCCTCTATTACGTTCTCTATTCGGACAATATGACAGCTGGACAGCTGTTCGACTATGGGAACACGTTTATCGGCCAGCGCCTTTCGATGATCGAAGGCGTGGCGCAGGTTGTCACTTACGGCTCCCCTTTCGCCGTAAGGGTTCAGGTCGATCCTGAAAAACTTGCAGCGAAAGAGATTGGCATCGATGAAGTCACGCGCACGTTGCGGCAGGGCAACGTCGATCTTCCTTTGGGTCTTTTATGGGGCAATAGGGAAAATTTCGTGATCGACGCCGACGGCCAGATCTTTACGGCAGAGCCTTATGCCGACCTTGTTGTAAAAAATGAAGACGGCTCCCTTCTCAAGGTTAAAGATATCGGACGGGCTCTCGACAGCGTCCAGAACGATAAATTTTTCGATGAATTCGTCACGAAAGACGAAAGCCACAGCTGCATCATTCTCGGCATCCAGCGCCTCCCTGGATCGAATACAGTCCGCGTTGTCGAAAGCGTGAAAAAAATGCTCGGGGATTTGGAAGCGCAAATTCCCGATACGCTGAAAATCGTGACTCTCTACGATCAGTCCCGCGCGATTTTAGAGGGGATTCTCGATGTTCAGCTCACTCTTGTGTTTGCCCTGTTTCTTGTCGTCATCATCATCTATCTGTTTTTGGGCAAGGCGCTCAATACGGTGATTCCTTCCCTCGCTCTCCCTGTCTGCATTTTGGGGACCTTTGCGCTCATTCTTTTTTTTGGATTCAGCCTGAATCTCCTTTCCCTGCTCGCGATCACCCTTTCGGTCGGCTTCCTCGTCGATGACGCGATCGTTGTTCTGGAGAATAACGTCCGCCATGTCCAGATGGGGGAAGCTCCTGTCGAGGCGTCCATCCGAGGATCCAAAGAGATCAGCGTGACCGTTCTCAGCATGACCCTTTGCCTCACCGCCGCCTTTATCCCGATGCTTTTTATGGCTGGCGTCATCGGCAAGCTCTTCCGGGAATTTGCCGTTACGATTGTAACGGTCGTTCTTTTTTCGGGCGTCGTCTCCCTGACGCTCACCCCGCTTCTCTCGAGCCGGTTCATCAAACCCTACGATCCAAACAAAAAAACCCGGATGGAGGCGTTTTCCGACCGGATTATGGATTGGCTCCGCGATCTATACAAACCGTGTCTCTTGTGGGCGCTGGAGCATCGGATCTCGATGCTCCTTGTGGGAACGGCCAGCATCGTCCTGTCGCTCTTCCTTTATACAAGGCTTCCCACCGATTTCATTCCGGATAACGATGTAGGGTTCATACAGGCTTACACTGTCGCCCGGGACGGGACGTCTCCCTATCTGATGAATGAATACCACGAGAAACTCAGCCAGATCATCGTCGAGGATCCCAACGTCGAATCGGTTATTTCGATCAGCTCCTATACAAACCCGAATGAAGGGGTTCTCTTTCTCCGGCTGAAACCCTATTTCGACAGGGAGCCGATGCAGGCCGTGATCAAAGATCTCTCTGCGCAGTTCAAAGAGATCCCTGGCATCAATGCCTACCTCTCTCCGATCCCGCTGATCAACCTGCAGGTCGGCACAACGGCGCAGGCGCTTTACCAATATTCGCTCACGAGCATAGATCCCAAGGCGCTTTATGAATACGGCCCCAAGCTACTCGAAAAGGTGAGAGCCCATCCCCATTTTTCCCAGGTCTCTTCCGACTTAAGAATCCAGCAGCCGAAATGGGCCTTCCGGGTTTTGCGCGACCGGGCTGCCAATTTCGGCCTCAGCGCGCAGGATATCGAGCTGTTTCTGACCTACGCCTATTCAAACAACAAAATCTCCCAGATCAACGGGGCGATCAACCAGTACGATGTGATCATAGAGACGCTTCCCGAATTCTATAAAAATCCGACCGTCCTCAGCTCCCTCTACGTCCGCTCTCCCAAAACCCAGGCTTTGATTCCCCTTTCCGAAATTGCCGAGCCGAGCGAAACCGTCGGCCCCCTGACAGTCAACCACATCAACGGCCTCCCGGCGGTCGGCATCTCCTTCAATCCGGCCTCGGAAGTGCCTCTCGGCACCGTTCTCAAAACCCTGAAAGAGATCGTCGCCGAGGACAAGCCTGAGGCTGTTTATGGGCAAGTCATTGGAACGGCCCAGGTATTCAGCGAGTCTCTCGCGAGCCTTAGCTATTTGATGCTCGTGGCGTTTTTCGTTATCTATGTCGTTCTCGGAATTCTCTATGAAAGCTTCATCCATCCTCTGACCGTTATGAGCGCTCTCCCGCCGGCTCTTTTAGGAGGGCTCCTCAGCCTCTATATCTTCAATGAGACCCTTTCGCTCTACTCCTTCGTCGGACTCATTCTTCTAATTGGAATTGTGCTGAAGAACGGGATCATGATGGTCGACTTTGCGATTGTGGCGGTAGACGAGGAAAAGAAATCCCCTCGCGACGCCATCATCGAAGCGTCCCTGATCCGCTTCCGCCCGATCTTGATGACGACTTTGGCCGCTATGATGGGCGCAGTCCCGATCGCCCTCGGAATCGGAGGGGCGTTTGCCGCCAGCGTCCGCTCTCTGGGGATCTGCATCGTCGGCGGCCTCATTATATCCCAGCTGCTTACCCTCCTCCTCACTCCCGTCCTCTATTACTATTTCGAGATTCTCCAGGAACGGCTGCGGGTCTCGCTCTCCTCGCGATCTAAACAGCCATAAGTAATTAAAACGACAAGGCTTGTTAGTTTGTTTAAATTATATAATTGATAATTATTATTAATTTTACTAACTTAGAATTAAGCAAGAATTATAGCGGCATCGTCCGCAGCAACCCATCAGGGATGGTATGGAAAAGAACACATTCGATAAGATCAAAGATAACCTGCCCGACTTCAAACACTTCGCCCGCAGGCATATCTCCGAGACTTTGACGGTCGCGGCGCTGATCCTTGGCGGCTTCTCCGCCTGGAAAGGATTCTTCTTCGGAGGAATCGGAACAGCCCTCGCCTTCCTGGTGATTGGAACGGCCCTTGGGATTTTTGTGCCGGAGCATGTAGACGGGCTTCTCAAGAAGTTCTATCAGCTCGCTCAAAAGCGGGACCGGACTTCCGAGATCATCGTCGGGGCTTCGACCGTGGTGATCGCGATCCTTTTCCCCTTTATCTTTTTCGGAATGATCGGACTCTTGGCTGGCACTTCTTACCACTACTTTACCCGCCAGGCTCAAAGCTCTCAGTCGAAAAAGTAAGAGAATCTATTCAGGGGACGAGCGTCAGCAGGTGCTGGAAGTTCAGGAAGAGGAACGCCCAGGCTGCCAGCAAGGCGTGAGATAGAGAAACGCCGACGATCGTCCTCTGCTTTTCATAGATAAATCCCCAAAAGATCCCGAAGCCGAACACAAAGAGGGAAAACCAGATCCCTCTCATTGTATGGAACAGCTCGAATACAAGATTCGAGCTGAGGATCGCAAAGAAGACGCGGGTCGGCCCTAGAAGAAAATTTCTCATGCAGGTTTGCATAAATCCGCGGACAATCAGCTCCTGCAATGGGACGAGCGCGAAATAGGTTCCCCAGATCAGCAGCATGATTTTCGGATCCTGCCCGGCAAAATCAAAGTACATCGGTTCCCCTTTTGCAGCCGGAACAAATCTAACGGAGAACCAGGCGATTAAATAGATTACGCCCATCGCGGGAATCGAATAGAGGAAGGCGTAAAGAAGGTCATGCTTCCAGTTTTTAAGGCTTAAGCCGTAGTAGGAGAGGGGGTAGTCTGAACTCAGCATGATCCAGAGGCAGCTGATGGCGATCAATAGGACGATGAGCGGCGTAAAGTAGCCGGAAATGACTTGGAATTTACTGAGATAGGTGCTGAAAGCCCGCGATAGGTTGTAGTAGATCGCAATCGCGATCAGCAAGTGGATCAGGGTTTTCGCGAGCCGGCTGTGGGCCTGCAGAAGGCTGAGTTTTTCCTTCAGCGCATCCAGGAGGTTTTCGTCGGTTTTTCGGAGCCTTTGACTGATGCGCGTCGTGAGGCGGTGGATGATTTTGGAGTAGATTTTCTGTTTGTCGGGCGCTCGGCTTAAATCTTCCAGGGAAAGGATCAGAACGCTCACTTCTTCAATAGGACGGATCGAGGCTGACCTTCTGTCTTTTTCAAAGTGGGCCATCTCTCCGACCCAGTCGCCAGGTTCGAGCAGGCCGAGAAGCTGAAATTCCTTTTCCTCGGTCTGCTCCTTGATGATTTCGGCGCGTCCCGAGAGAATCAGAAAGAGGTTTTCTCCTGTTTCCCCTTCTCTAATGACCCATTCGTCTTTTCGGAATGTTTTCTCTTCAAGCAATGGAAGGAGAGACGACAGCTCGGCGTCGTCAAGCTCTTTGAAGAGCTCGTTGCTTTTCAGAAACTTAAGCAGTTCGTTCGGTTCCATTCGATTCTCTCTAACTTGATATCTAAATCGAAAGAGGAAAAAAGTCTAGGAATGGATCTCGTTTTTCTTAATGATTGATCTTGCGCCCTTTTGGCCGTTTTTTGTGGCCTCCGGCCTCATTAAGATTTCGTCACAATATTAATTTCGGCCGTCATTCGGCACAAAAATCGACACAAAATCATCGCAAATCTCAAGGTTAAGAATCCCGAGAGGGTGTGTTGCATAACCTCGATTCAACGAGAGCAGCCCTCTTTCATACCAAAAATCAACGATCAAATGATGGAACGATAAAAACGATGAGACCGTTGCATATCTCTCCAGAACCTGCCGTATAAGAGGGACAGGATAGG